>JAZSGY010000008.1:0-5571 GCA_045532985.1 Eubacteriales bacterium
GCTGATGCGGATCGAAAGCGAGGTCACGTCGGATAGCCCCGTGAGCCTGCCGCCCTCGCGCACCGCACGCCCCGCAACCCCCACACGCACACCGCCCTCGGTCGTCAGATAGCCCTCCTTCAGCGACTCGGCGTAGGCGTAGAGCGACCCGTGGCAGAGCTGCTTTACCGTCTGCGCAAGCTCGGACGCCGTGACCGACACGCAAAGCGTGCGGTTCTCACCGCCGAGGGTCAGCGAGCAGAGCTTATCGGCACGCAGGCGGATCTCCGAAAGCTGCGCCCCGAAATGCGCGTGCATGGCGGCGCAGTGTCTTATCTCGCTTACCACCCTGCTCGGCAAAAAACGAAGGATCTCGTTCAGTTTTTCTTCATCCCTTGTCATAAAACCACCCACCGACAAGAATTGCCAGCACCACCGTGACCGCCATCGTCAGAAGTGCCGCAGGCAACGTATGTCTCGTTTTTTTGATATGGACTGCGGAAAAATAGACCGCCGCCACGTAAAATACCGTCTCCGAGCTACCCGCGATCACCGATGCCAGAAAGCCCGTGCGGCTATCCACGCCGTATTGCTCGTAGACCGACAAAAGCAACGCGTTACTGCCACTGCCCGAAAAGGGTCGGATGAAGATCAGCGGCAAAAGCGCGGCGTCGATCCCGATCCTTTGGCAAAGCGGCGCGAGGAGCCTGCCGATCAGCTCGGGAAAGCCCGAGGCACAGAGCATACTCACCCCCACCATCAGCAGAACCAGCGTCGGAAGCAGGCGAAAGGAGGTATCGATCCCCGATCGCGCACCCGTGAGGAAGCTGTCGATCGGGGCTGATCTTGAAAATAAAAGATAAAAGGAAAGAAAAAGCAAAACCGCGGGCACGAGGAGCGAAAGGGCAAGCTGTATCAACAGCCCGTCCTCCTACGCCGACAGCCGAGGCGTGCCAGAAGCAAAGCGATCGCCGCCCCCGCCGCGCTGACAAGGAGGATCGGAAGCACCACCGCGCTTGCCTGCTCGGAGCCTGCGGCGTGCCGCATTGCGAGAAGGGTCGTCGGCAAGAGATTGAGCGAGGCGCAGGAAAGCACGGTCAGCGTTACCATATCGTCGGTGGCGCGATCGGGCTCGGGATTCTTCGCCTGCATTTTTTCCATTGCCAGAAGGGCGAAGGGCGTTGCCGCATTTCCGACCCCTAAAAGATTGGCGCTGATGCTCATCGCGATCTCCTCGATCCCCTCCCCCGTCTTGGCGGCGGTTGGGAAAAGACGGCGTAGGATCGGCATCAGCAAACGGCAAAGCCGCGTCAGCACACCGCTTTTTTGTAACAGCGAAAGCACGCCGCACCAAAGGCACATCATTCCGAGGAGCGACAGCGTCAGCGTCACCGCGCGCGCCGCCCCCTCCAGCACGGCGTCCGAAAGAAGCGAGAGCCTGCCCGTATACAGCGCCGAGGCGAAGGATAAAATACACAGCACCGAAAAGATCCTTCCGACCATAGCCGACCTCTTTCCCAAAAAATTGAAATTTTTGTCAAAAATGCTTGACATTTTTCCAAACAAATGGTAAAATATAGAAGAAATATAAAAAACAAAGGAGAAAATTATGAAATCCACCGGTATTATTCGACAGATCGACGACCTCGGACGCATCGTGCTTCCGAAGGAAATGCGTAAAAAAATGTATATTGAAAGCGGCGATCCGCTTGAGATCTTCGTGGAGGGGGACCGTATCATTCTGATGAAGTATCAGCCCTCTTGCGTGTTCTGCGGCAGCTCCGACAACGTCGTACCCTTTGCCGAGAAGATGATCTGCGCCGATTGCGTTGCAAAGCTGCAGAACAAATTCTGATTTAATCTATGCAGGACAACTCCGAAATAGAACGTAGTGAGGATCAAATGGCAGAGGAAAAAGAAAAGGAAGTCGTGCGTGCGCACGGCTTCCCTTGCAGATCCTGCGGCAGTCAGATGCTCTACTCTCCCGAGCACAGAGATTTGCGTTGCCCCTATTGTGAAAGCGTCGGCGGTATAGAGGAGACGGTCGTTGAAGCGGCAGAATACCTTTACTTTCCCGACAGCGACGAGTATTCCGCCCCGAAATGGGAGGATATGGCGGCACAGTCGGTCGTTTGCCCCTCCTGCGGTGCTGAGAGCGTCGTTGCGGCTGACGTCATGACGACGCTTTGTCCCTTCTGCGGATCGGGCTACGTGACCGAGCCGAAGGAAAGCCTTGACATCATCCGTCCTGAGACCGTGATGCCCTTCCGCGTTTCAAAGGAGCGCGCGACCGCGCTTTACAACGAGTGGCTCCGTCGCCGCTATATGGCGCCGCGCTCGCTCAAAAAAGAGGGAAAGCTCAACACCCTCAACGGCATCTACACGCCGTTTTTCACCTTTGATATGGAGCTATCGACCGATTATCACGGCTTCGGCGGCCGCCGTCGGATCGAGACCTACACGGTGCGCGTCAACGGCAAAACGCAAACGCGCACGCGTACGCGCATTGATTGGTATCCGATCAGCGGGCACGAGCATCTTTCCTTCGACGATCTGCCGTGCTGTGCCTCGGCACGCATTGACCGCAATATGCTGGATCAGGTCGCGCCCTTCAGCCTCAAGATGCTCAACGTATACAATCCCGCCTACCTTGCGGGCTTTTACGCGGAGCGTTATCAGATGGGGCTTGGTGAGGGCTTCGCCGCGATCCTTCCGCGCGTGCATCACGCGATGATCTCGCATATCGAGCGCACCCGCGGCTATGACACCTATCGCGCAATGACCTATCAGCACAGCTACGACCGCGTGCGCTTCAAGCATTTTCTGCTTCCCGTCTGGGTCGCCGCCTACAATTACAGGGGACGGCTCTATCAGTTCCTCGTCAACGGAGAAACGGGCAAGATCGCGGGCAAGGCGCCCGTCTCGGTCTTCAAGGTGCTCGGCATCGTCGCAGGCGTCGCCGCCCTCCTTTCGCTGATCCTTCTGATCTATTACCTTTCGCAATAAGAAAAGACCGCACCTTTTTTGTAAAAAGGTGCGCCAAAAACTTTAAAAAGGAGTGTTCAAGCACTCCTTTTCATTTTATTGTGATATATCAAAATGATGACAAAGATTGATGACTCTTTTTCCTTTTCGCAAGGCATATTTAACGCTTTGATACGCTCCCCCGCTTTTTCGTTCGATGTAACAGAGTACAAGATCTGCCCGATCTACCATTTCGCGATTGCGAATCTGTATTGCACCCTTTGGATGTGCCCCTGAAGCATTCTCTGATATCTCGATCTCATCATAATATTCTTCATATCCATCCTGATTCTTCAAAAAATCGGCTGTCATATACGGCAATACCAGAATCAGTGAAGCATTGTCATTACGAACGCTCTTTTTAACGCGACGTACAGAAGACGCGCAGAGTTGATCAAAATCTCCATTTCTACCGACTAAAAATTCAACATATTCTTTTTCTTTAACGATTTCGCCGATGCAGTGTTCCAATTCTTTCTCAACTACAAAATCATCACTCATATATCTGTGTCCCAAAAAAGCAACCGTAAAAACATTCATTTTCCACCTCAATTAAAGTACCAAAAGCACTTTTTCTTATAAAATGATATTTATAGTATATCATCTTCGGTAAACAATATCAATAGTATATAGATTTTTGTTTTCAATACTTATAGACTATTTTTGGTATTGAAAGGCGGTGAAAGAGTGAGCGAGCTTACAAAAACGATCGGACAACGAATCAGAAATTATAGAAACAAGGCGGGTCTTAGTCAAGAAAAGTTGGCTGAGCTGGCAGGATGTCACTCAACCTACATTGGGCAATTGGAGCGTGGTGAAAAAAACGCAACGATCGAGAGTGTCGCAAGAATAGCATCGGCACTGGATATTCCTCTCGAGGCGTTGTTCGAAAAAATAGGAAAAACAAAAGGGAACAACGATATTCCGCTGAAATGTTATGAGTTGCTCGCGTCAAAAACACAAAAGGAACAAGAGCATTTATATCGGCTTCTTTTAGAAGTAGACCACTACAAAGATCAGTGAGTTATCCTAAGCAAGAATGCAACAAAAAATGAGCAGAGAAACATTCTCTGCTCATTTTCATTTAATGGGTTTTACATATGCCCTTCACCGGGGGCGAAGTCGAAGGCGTTGCGGTCGGCGGGGATATATTCGTCGGGGAAATGCAGGAGCATATCGTCGCGCTCGAGGCGTGCCTGCAGCTTTTTGATATCGACGGCGGCGACCGCGCATTTGTCCTCAATTGCAAGCGATGCCGCCTCGCCCGCCGCCTGACCCGTCAGGATCGCGGGCGGAATGACGCGTAGCACGTCCCAGCCCCAGCCCTCACCCGACGCACAGCGACCTGCGGTGAGCAGGTTCGGGAAATTGCTGTTGTAAAGACAGCGGTAGGGCACCTCGTAGAGCGCGTCTCTGTGATCGAAGTCGTTGATCGCGGCAACCGAGTCCTCAAAGTGCGTGTACACGTCGGACGCGCGCAGTGAATAATCGCCGATCATTCGGCAGGTGGTACGGAACTGCGCCATATGCGGCAGGTGCGTGATATCGCGCGAAAGGCGGTCGGTCTGTTTCATTTTTTCAAGCACGAGCCTTTGGTTGCGGATGAGGTAATCCGACACCTCCTCGGGCGAAAGTCCCGAGTAAAGCGGAACGTCGGCGGGCTGTCCGTACCCGTAGAGGTCTATGGCGCCGCCGCGCAGGTTTGACATCGCGCGGTCGTAGGCGTAATGGATATCCCCCGTCTCAACTGCCTTCTTACAGCCATCGAGCGTGATCTGTGAGCACATATAGGTGAAGAAGTTACCGCCTGCCGCCGTCGGTACGCCCGCGCGGCGCAGAAGGTCGCAGTCACCCGTGGTGTCGATCACCACGTCGGCGGTATAATACTCACGCCCCGCCTTGCCCTCGATCAGGACACCGCGGCAGAAATTACCCTCCATCACGGGAAGCGCGGCAACGCAGTCAAAGAGCAGCGAGACGCCCGCATCCACGATGAGATCGGTCAGCTGCAGGGCGAAGATGTTGGCGGAATAGACGTTACAGTAGCGGACGTTCGTCGGCTCCTTCGGCTCGCCGTTTTTCCATTCGGATGCGACGGTATCGTAGCTGTATTTACGCGATTCCTGCAAAAGCTTATCCGCAAGGCCGAAGATGATCTGCTTACCGCGACCGTTACACATCGGCACGAAAAAGTGAATGTGACCGAGCGTTGCAAGCCCGCCGAGGATCATCGACTTTTCAAGCAAAAGCACGCGCTTGCCCGTCTTTGCGGCGGTCAGCGCGGCGGCAATGCCCGCAACGCCGCCCCCCGCGACGATGATATCGTAATGCGCCTTTGCAGTATAGGTTTCCTTGATCTCAACAGTATGCATCGTGCATTCTCCTTTGTAAAGAAGGGGCTGTCTCAAATTGTAAAATTTGAGACAGCCCCTTGTTTGATAAAGGGCTTGTCAGATTTAGGGTGAGCAAATCAAAACATCACGGTGTGATGCTTTGATGCCGCGAAGTCCGACCAAGTGCGAGCAGGCAGAGCCGAGATTTACGAGGCGACAGACTGCGACACACGAC
>JAZSGY010000048.1:0-3979 GCA_045532985.1 Eubacteriales bacterium
GCTTTGAAAAAACACCGCACTGCGGTGTTTTTTCTTTGCTACCTCTCGGCGTATGTAAATACGCCTTCGGAGCGAAGAACGACGAACTGCCCTGTCCGAGTCGTGTGTCGCAGTCTGTCGCCTCGTAAATCTCGGCTCTGCCTGCTCGCACTTGGTCAGACTTCGCGGCAACAAAGCATCACACCGTGATGTTTTGATTTGCTCACCCTAAATCTGCCGAGCCCTTTATCAAACGAGAGGCAGTCTCAAATTGAAAAATTTGAGACTGCCTCATTTATTTTCCCCCTCAAGATTTTCGAAAGAGGGGTACGGGGAGAGAACCTTTTGCAAAAGGTTCTCTCCCCGCTTCTCTCCCCGCTCCTTTTTTATATCTTCTTCGTCATCGAATACGGCAGCTGGGAATCCGAATAGGTCTGACCCGAGGGGGTCTCGCTCATCACGAAGGAGAGCGTGCCGCCACAGCGCAGGTCGGCGTGGCTGATCGCGGTGCGGCGGAGCTTTTTGCCGTCCTTGCGGATCGCCGTGGCATAGACGCGCGTATCGCTGTTTTTGGGAGCGGAGACGGTCAACGTCTTTCCGTTATCCATATGGAGCACGGCGCGGCGCACCGAGGGGGTCGCGACGACGTACTCGGGCACGCCGGGGCAAACGGGATAGAAGCCGAGCGCCGAAAAGACGTACCACGTCGCCATCGAGCCGTTGTCCTCGTCCCCGGGGAAGCCGTCGGGCGTTGCTGAGAACAGCTCACGCACCGCGCGGCGCACCCAGTACGCCGTTTTGTCGCGGTCGCCCATACAGGCAAAGAGGTAGGGGATATGGAAGGACGGCTGATTGTTGATGCCGCACTGACCGATGCCCTGCAGAGCCATCTCGGTCATCTCGTGCTGCTCCACGCTCCAGAAATGCTGATTGAAGTAGGGCGGCGTGTCAAAGAGCCGCTGAATGCGCGCAAGGAATGCCTCTCTGCCGCCGAGCAGCTTGGCGTAGCCGAGCAGATCGTGATAGACGGCGAAGCCCGTCTGCCAGACCGAGCCCTCGACGTAGTCGCCGCCCCAATCGAACTCCGAGAAGCTCTCGGCAAATTTTCCGTCCTTGTCGCGGCCGCGCAAAAATCCCGTTTCGGGATCAAAGAGTCGGCGGTAGGCACGTGCCGAGCGGTCAAGACGGCGCTTGATCTCCTCTTTTCCGAGCAGCTCTGCGATGCGCGCGACGCAGAAATCGCCGTAGGCGTAGTCGAGCGTCTTGCTGACGTTCTCCTTGCGCGGGCGCAGAACGTAGCCGTGATCGCGGTATTCCTGCCAGCCGTCGCGGCCGTAGGTCGGGTTATCCGAGGGGGTGTCGATGTGCTTCATAAGCGACTCCAGCATCAAGGAGAGCGTCTTTTCATCGGTCACGACCCCCTTGACGGCGGCGTCGCCAAAGACCGCGTCGATCGCCGTGCCGGGCATAGAGTTCATTGGGAAGGGGGACGCCCAGCGCGGAAGCCAGCCGCCCTCTCGGTAATAATTGAGGAATCCCTCGCACATCTCGGCGTAGTCGTCGGCGGCGATCAGGGAGTAGAGCGGATAGACCGTCTTGTAGGTATCCCAGAAGCCGTTGTCGGTATAGAAGGGACCGTCGCAGACCTTTCCGTTTACGGGGCTAAAGTGGCAGACTCTGCCCTCGCGCGTGACCTCGTGGAATTTACGCGGAAACAGGAAGCTGCGGTAAAGACAGCTGTAAAAGGTGCGCTTTACCTCGTTTTCGGCGTCAAGCTCGATGCGGGAAAGATAGCCCTCCCACGCATCCTCCGCCTCGGAAAGAAGCGTCTCGAAGGACTTCTCCCCCACCTCGGCGTCAAGATTCTGCTCCGCCTGCGCGAGGCTGATATAGGACGTCGCAAAGCGGCATTCGATATCCGAAGGCGAATTTGTAAAGCAAACGTTACATACGCCGTCGCGCATCAGAGAGCGTGCGGCGTCAAAGGACGCGTTGAATTTCAAAACGAAATAGATCCGCAGACCCTCGGGCGCGTTCTCGTAGCCGCGCGCGTGGCAGTTGTTGGTGTAGCCGCGCAGGATGCCGCGTCCCGCGTCGATCTCACAGAATGCGCCGTCGGTATCCTCCTTCGGGCGGAAGTCGAGGACGAAGCGGTGCTGGTCGCCGTCCCTGAGGAAGCGCGGGAGCGCCTCACAGTAATGCGCGCGCAGAATACCGCCGCGCTCGGTCGCCGTCAGCTCCACGTCGATGCCGTAGCGCAGAAGCGTGATCGCGATCCTCGCGGGTGTCATCACCGCACGCTTCGTATCGTAGGAGCTTTCGCGCGCGCCGTCGGTGGCCGCGCCGTACTCACTGCCCGCGGTCGGCATCATCACGAGCTTCAGATAGTCGCCGATCCAGGGGCTTGCGATATGCGTCAGGCGGATGCCCGAGGTGCGCACGTCCCAGGGGAGAAAGGGCCAGCCGCGCACGACGTCACGCGTCTGCACGATAAAGTTATTCATACCGTGAGGTCGCCCCGTCAAGGGGTTGGTGTTGCCGCACGAGCGCTCAACCGTCGAGGCGGTGCCCATCTTCACGTTTACGTAATCCATGCATCTCATTGCTTTTTTCCGCTTTCCTTATGCTTTTTCTTTTTTGCAGCCGAGAAGCCGAATTTGCCGACCTGCCGACCGAGGGTATAGTAATCGCCGTGCAAATAGGCGAGCAGTCCCGCCCTTTCCATATGGAGCTTCCCCGCCTCGTCAAGGAGCGACTCCTCGACCGTCACGCCGACGATATCGGCAAGGAAGCAGTCGTGCGTACCCTGCGGCGTAACGTCTGTGACGCGGCACTCGAGCGCGACGGGACATTCGGCAACCGTCGGCGGCGCGACCTCAACGCTCGGGATCGGGGTCAGCCCGCATTTTTTGAACTTATCGACCTTCGCCCCCGTGTAGATGCCGCAGTAATCCACCGCGCGCGCGAGGCCGGCGGGCGGCAGATGCAGAACGAACTCGCCGCGCTCCTTTAGCATTGCGTAGGAATGGCGCGACGGGCGCACCGAGATATAGGTCCTTGGCGGATGGGTGGCAACGATACCGCACCACGCGACCGTCAGTAGATTCGGTTTTTCAAGATCGCCGACCGACACGAGCGCGGGCGGCAGCGGCCCGAGCAGAGCCGAGCCCTTCCAGTGGATCCTTGCCATAGTCACCTCACGTATTTCTTTCCCTTTTATTTTAATATTCTTTTATCTTTCTGTCAAGGCGTAGTTGCATTTTTGAAAAAAATCTGCTACAATAAGGGGGAAAACGCAAAAAAACGCACGAAGGAAAAAACAATGGAACGCATCAAGAGCTTTGAGGTCGACCACGACCTCATCACCCCGGGCTTTTATATCTCGCGCATCGACGGCGACGTAACGACCTACGATCTGCGCACGCGCCGCCCCAACTGCGGCGACCTGATGTCGCACGAGGCAATGCACACGATGGAGCATCTGTTCGCCACCTACGTCCGCAACAGCACGCTTTCCGCCGATATTCTCTATTTCGGGCCGATGGGCTGTCAGACAGGCTTCTATCTGCTCGTCCGAAACGCCGAGCACGACCGCGTATTCGTCACGGTGCTGAACGTGCTTTCAAAGATCCTCGCCCACCGCGGAGAGGTGTTTGGCAACAGCCGTAAGGAGTGCGGCAACTTCGCCTCGCTCTCGCTTGACGCGGCAAAGAGCGAAGCGCGCCGCTATCTTGACGCACTGCTGGAAAAGGGGGTACCCGATCTTGACTATCCGACCGAGTGAGACGCATCCCGTCGCCATTCTCGCCGCGATGCAAAGCGAGCTTCAGGGGCTTCTTCCCCTGCTTGAGGACGCGAAAAGCGAGACCGTCAGCGGCATCACCTTCCATAGGGGACGTCTTTGCGGCGTGCCCACCGTGCTTGCCGTGATGGGGATCGGCAAGGTCTTTGCCGCGATCGCCGCGCAGACGGTGATCCTCAAATACTCCCCCGCCCTGCT
>JAZSGY010000047.1:0-58219 GCA_045532985.1 Eubacteriales bacterium
CTCCACGCGTTTCTATTCCAAGCAGAACCGTGTTGCACTCCGCAACTGCGGCGTGATCGATCCCGAGAATATCAACGAGTACATAGCTGGCGACGGTTACAAGGCACTTGGTAAGGTTCTTACCGAGATGAAGCCCCAGGAGGTCATCGACACCATCCTTGAATCCGGTCTGCGCGGCCGCGGCGGCGGCGGATTCCCCACGGGTAGAAAGTGGCAGTTTGCCGCAGCTCAGCCCGCAGGGAAGAAGTACGTTGTTTGTAATGCGGACGAGGGCGACCCGGGCGCATTCATGGGCCGTTCTATCCTCGAGGGTGACCCCCACGCAGTTTTTGAAGCAATGGCGATCGCAGGCTATGCCATCGGCGCTGACGAGGGTTACATCTACGTTCGTGCAGAGTACCCGATCGCCGTTCACCGTCTGCAGATTGCTTTGAAGCAGGCACGCGAAAGCGGCATGCTCGGCAAAGACATCTTCGGCACCGGCTTCAACTTTGATATCCAGCTCCGCCTGGGTGCAGGCGCGTTCGTCTGCGGCGAGGAGACCGCTCTGCTTACCTCGATCGAGGGTAACCGCGGTGAACCGAGACCCCGTCCTCCGTTCCCGGCTGTAAAGGGTTTGTTTGGCAAGCCTACGATCATTAACAACGTAGAGACCTACGCAAATATCCCGCAGATCATCCTGCAGGGTGCTAAGTGGTTCACCTCGATGGGCACCGAAAAATCCAAGGGTACGAAGGTATTCGCCCTCGGCGGTAAGATCGAGAACACAGGTCTCGTTGAGATCCCGATGGGTACGACTCTTCGTGAAGTCGTTGAGGAGATCGGCGGCGGTATCCCGAACGGCAAAAAGTTCAAGGCAGCACAGACCGGTGGTCCTTCCGGCGGCTGTATCCCTGCCGACCTGATCGATACGCCCATCGATTACGACAACCTGATCTCTATCGGCTCTATGATGGGCTCCGGCGGTCTGATCGTTATGGACGAAGATAACTGCATGGTCGACATCGCGAAGTTCTTCCTCGAATTTACGGTTGATGAGTCCTGCGGTAAATGTACCCCCTGCCGCGTTGGCGTTCCGAAGCTACTTGAGATCCTTGAAAAGATCACCAGCGGCAACGGCGAGCTTGAAGACCTTGACCGTCTTGAAGAGCTTGCGAACTATATCAAGAGCGCATCTCTTTGCGGACTTGGACAAACCGCACCGAACCCGATCCTGTCCACGCTCCGTTATTTCAAGGACGAATACATCGCTCACATCGTCGATAAGAAGTGCCCCGCAGGCGTCTGCAAGAACCTGATGCAGTACACCATCGCTCCCGAAAACTGCTTCGGTTGCGGTATGTGCGTCAGAGCTTGTCCTGTTGGCGCGATCACGCAGACCGACCTTGCTCCCACGAAGGGCAAGAAGTCGCCGTATGCGATCGATGCCTCCAAGTGCATCAAATGCGGTGCTTGTATCTCCACTTGTAAATTCAATGCCATTTATAAGGCATAATGAAAGGAGCCGTTGAAAATGGAAACTGTAAACGTAAAAATTAATGGTAAAGAGTATGCGGTTCCGAAAAACGCAACTGTACTCGAAGCTGCCAAACATGCAGGGATCGACATTCCCACGCTTTGCTATCTGAAAGACCTCAATGAGATCGGCGCTTGCCGTCTCTGCCTGGTTGAGGCAACGGGTGCACGCGGTCTTGTAGCCGCTTGCGTATATCCCGTAGCTGAGGGAATGGAGATCAAAACCAATACCCCCGCGATCCGTGCCGCAAGAAAGACGAACCTCGAGCTGGTTCTTTCCAACCACGAGAAGAAGTGCCTCTCCTGCGTTCGTTCCACCAACTGCGAGCTGCAGAAGCTCTGCCGCGACTACGGCGTTGATGAGGATCACTTCGGAAAGCCCGCTGACGGCAGATTTGCGATCCAGAACATCGGTCCCTCGATCGTTCGTGACAACAACAAATGTATCCTTTGCCGCCGTTGCGTGGCTGCTTGTGAAAAGCTGCAGGGCATCGGTGCGATCGGTGCAATGAATCGCGGTTTCGATACCGAGATCGGTTCTGCATTCGAAAGAGATCTGACCGAAACGACCTGTATCAACTGCGGTCAGTGTATCGTAGCTTGCCCTGTTGGCGCACTTTACGAGAAGGACGATACCCAGAAGGTATTGGATGCGATCGCAGATCCCGATATGCACGTTGCCATCTGCATGGCTCCCTCCGTTCGTGCTCAGATCGCTGAGTCCTTTGGCAATCCGATCGGTACGGATGGAGAAGGCAAGCTCGTTGCTGCTGCAAAGATGCTTGGCTTTGACGGCGTATACGATATGAACCTCACCGCAGACCTCACCATTATGGAGGAGGCAACCGAGTTCATCGGCAGACTTAACAATGGCGGAAAGCTTCCGATGATCACCTCTTGCTCCCCCGGCTGGGTCAAGTATTGCGAGCATTACTTCCCGGATATGGTAGAGAATCTCTCCACCTGCAAGTCTCCTCAGCAGATGTTCGGTGCAATGTATAAGACCTACTACGCTGAGAAGATGGGGCTTGATCCGAAGAAGATCTTCTTCGTTTCCTGCATTCCTTGTACCGCAAAGAAGTTTGAGGTCACCCGTGACGATCAGAACGCCGCAGGCTTTCCCGACGTCGACGTTGCGATCACGACGCGTGAGCTTGCCAATATGATCGAGAAGGCAGGCATCAACTTCAACTCGCTTGAGGACGTTGCATTTGACGATCCGTTCGACGTTTCCTCGGGTGCTGGCGTTATCTTCGGTGCGACCGGTGGTGTTATGGAGGCTGCTCTCCGTACCGCTGCTGAGGTTGTAACCGGCACGACGCTTGAGAAGGTTGATTTCACCGACGTACGCGGCACCGAAGGCATCAAATTCGCCTCCTATATGCTTGGCGACCTGAAGCTGAACGTTGCGGTTACCAGTGGCACCGCAAACGCCAAGAAGCTTCTGAACATGGTCAAGAATGGGGAAGTGGACGTTCACTTTATTGAGGTCATGGCTTGCCCCGGCGGTTGTGTAAACGGCGGCGGTCAGCCGATCCAGCCTGCTGTTGTTCGTAACAACGTCGACATCCGCGCAAAGCGTGCAGCCGTTCTTTATACGGCAGACGTTGCAAAGGATGTTCGCAAGTCTCATGAAAACTCTGCCGTCAAGAAGCTTTACGAAGAGTATTTTGGTGAGCCGAACAGCCACAAGGCACACGAGATCCTTCATACCTCCTACGTTAAGAGAGGTATCTAAAACAAAAAACCGCCACCTTAAAAAGTGGCGTCTTCTTTTTTTGAAAAACCCTAAAAAACTCTTGACAGAACGCAAAAAAACGCATATAATGTAGTATGTTATTGGGTTTATAAAGGAGAAGTATTGTGGAAGTTAAAGTATTGAAATTTGGCGGTAGCTCGCTTGCCGATGCATTGCATTTCGGCCGCGTTGCCGATATTGTAAGGGCGGAGGAGTCGAGAAGATACGTCGTACCGTCCGCCCCCGGAAAACGTTTTAAGGAAGACGATAAGGTCACCGATCTTCTGTATCAGTGCTACGACCTTTCAAAGCGCGGTGAGAGCATTGACGCCGTCTTTTCGCGTATCAAGGATCGCTATAACGACATTATCCGCGACCTCGGTCTTGATTTTTCGCTTGAGGATGAGTTCGCGAAGATCTATTCGGCGATCCAGCATCTTCCGGGCCGCGATTACGTTGCAAGCCGCGGGGAATACCTGAGCGGTCTTGTCTTGGCGAATTATCTCGGATTTGACTTCATCGATGCCGCAAACGTTATTTTCTTTAAGGAAAATGGCACCTTTGATTCCGAGCGTACGAACGTCGTACTGAATGCGATCTTGAAGCAGCATTCTCACGCCGTCGTTCCCGGCTTCTACGGCTCTATGCCGAACGGAACGATCAAGACCTTCTCGCGTGGCGGGTCCGATATCACGGGCTCTATCGTTGCACGTGCGGCAGGGGCAGATCTTTATGAAAACTGGACCGACGTTTCGGGCTTTTTGAAGGCAGACCCCCGTTGCGTCGACAATCCGAAGCCGATCAAAGAAATTACGTATAAAGAACTGCGCGAGCTTTCCTATATGGGCGCCACCGTACTTCATGAGGATGCTATTTTCCCCGTACGCTTTGCGGGGATCCCGATCAACATCCGCAATACCAACGCCCCCGAGGATCCTGGGACGATGATCGTATCCTCTGCAACCTATCACGACGGTGACGACGTAATCACCGGCGTCGCAGGTAAGGTCGGTTTTTCTATCCTCAATATTGAAAAGGATATGATGAACTCCGAGATCGGATTTGGCAGACGCGTTCTTGAGGCGCTTGAGAATAACGGTATCTCCTTTGAGCACTTGCCGAGCGGCATTGATACGATGTCGGTCGTTATCTCTACGAAGGATCTGGAAGGGAAGCGCGACAAGATCATCAACGACGTATGTCGTCTTGTTGAGCCTGAATTCATCAGCATTGAGGACGGTCTGGCACTTGTTGCAGTCGTCGGACGCGGAATGGTCAGCAACAAGGGAACTGCTTCGCGCGTTTTCTCAGCCTGTGCCGCGGCGTCCGTCAATATCAAAATGATCGACCAGGGTTCAAGCGAGCTGAATATCATCATTGGTGTCAGTGAGGATGATTATATTCCCGCACTCAGAGCAATTTACAATGAATTTGTAAAATAAAAAATCACCCGCTTTAGCGTGATACTCTTAACGGAGTATTCACGCTAACTAAGTTTGCCCTTACGGGCAAGTGAAGTTATCTTCGATAGTGAAGTTCACTTTGTGAGTGAAGTTTCGCCTGATGGCGAAGTGATGGGCAAACTTAACTTCACTTGTGCGTAGCACAAACTTCACTGCGTAGCAACTTCACTTTTGCGATAGCAAAAACTTCACTAACAGAAAAAGAGATAACATTTCGGCTACGAACCGATTTGTTATCTCTTTCTGTAGTTATAAGGGTTTGGGCTTAGCCCATATTGCATTTGACTAGTCAAATGCGATGCTCGCACTTAATAGCGCTTTTCAAATTCTCCGCTAAGAACATCACCCATTTGCGGGTGATTTTTTATGCAAGCTTCTTCAGGACGCCCTGGAACCATTCTTCAACTTTAGCAGATTCTTCGGCACTGACCTTCTTCATAAACTTGAAGGGAAGTCCTCCGTTAATGTAAAGAACGTCATCTATAACGTTCGTGCCTGCTTCCTTGATCATATTGATCACAGGCTCAGCCTTTGCCGCATCGCCGTCAACGATAAAAGCAACGTTCTGTGCGCGGGACTTATCGAGTGATTTTGCGAACAGATCAAAGGTCGTCGTCGTTTTGCCCTTCGCAGTGAAAACGATGATTACCAAGCGCTCGCGCTCGCAGGGATAAGCAGGGGGAATGATATCGGCCTTATAGTCCGAATTCGAAGCAAGAGTGCTGGCAATCGAGAGAAGCTTGCCCTTGCTCGTGTCTGTCAAAACACGCAGTTTCATCTTCATATGAAAATCCTCCAAAATACTGGTAAAATAATTTTGATACAACCAGCCTATCGATACTATTATATCATATCCTTCTATAAAAAGCAATAGCAAAATCGCATTTTACGTGCACACCCGGTGATGAGAAAGAACGGGAATTCTAAAAAAACAAAATCACAGCAGGGCGATGTAAAATAACACCCCTCGTGCACACCGCCGTAATTATACAAAATGCAAATTTTGTATCAAATAGAGAGGTGAAATAAGCGTATCAAGGGCAAAAGAGTTAAATATAAGGCGTTTTACGGTGTTTGACCGATTAATAGACGTTGCCGAGTTTCTGACAGATATTCAGTAAATAATATGGCTTGATCAACGGCAAAACAAAAAACAAGCCGATCGTGGTAAAATAAAAACAATCTGCGAACGAAAAAACTTCAAGCTATCGTTATTCATCTAGAACACAGTTAATGCATTTAAAAGTTCCTCAGATTTTCTTCGTCCTTTTTTCTTTCCGTAATTTAATTTTTCTTATTATCATATTATTATCTAAAAGAAATCTTTTGTATAATAATGTTACAAAGAAACAACAAATTTATTAAAAGTGATTGCTATTTGATTCGAAATTTGGTATGATAGTATCAGAAGCTTTGAAGATGCGATACGCACAACAAAAAAACTTCGCGTAGGCCATAGCCACGCGAAGTTTAATTCAGAGCGGTTTTACGGAACTTTTCCCATCCTCACTTCTCTCTTTTTTTACGCAGATACTTTTGCCTCGTCGCTTCTCCGCCACGAATGTGCCGTTCGGATTTGTTGACTCTTAAAACGTTAGTCACAGATTCGTATAGAAACGGATTCACGTCATGCAATCGAAACGTTACGTCTTTATGTACCGTGCTTTTACTGATCCCATAATGTTGCGCTGCGGCACGTACCGTCGTCTGGTTTTCTATGATATATTCTGCAAGCACCTCGCAACGCTCCTTTTCATATCCAAACATATGATCGCCTCCCTATACTTGTTATAAATATATGAAAGGCAAGTCCATACAATGCAAAAAGAATTTGAAAAATTTAAGGATTCTACGATTTTTGAAGGGATGACCTCAATTCGCGCGCTTTTAACGGCGCGTGAAAACGGATCGAACGACCGAAAGATTTTAGAGATCCTTTACGATACGTCACGTTCTTTTAAAATAGCCAAGGAATTGCGTTATTTAACGCGCATCGGCGAAAGAGATTCCTTTTCCGTCACCGGACTTTCGCCCGATGAGCTTGCCGAATTAACGCTTGGCAACACGCACGGCGGTATTATCGCACGATGCTCTAATCGCACGATTGCGGACCTTTCGGTCGAATCGCATTCGATTGAGAAAAACGGTTTTTACGTATTGATGGAAGGAATTGAGGATCCATACAACTTCGGTTATGCGTTGCGCTCTCTTTACGCTTGCGGTGCTACGGGTATTATCCTGCCCGAACGCAATTGGATGAGCGCTGCGGGCGTCGTCGCAAGATCCTCTGCAGGTGCCTCTGAGCTTTTCCCGATCTATCAATCCAACACTGAAACTGCGCTGTCCGTATTCAAAGCACAGGGCTATAAGATCGTGTGTGCTGATATTGGCACCGAAAATCTTTTGCCCGACACAGATCTTTCCCTTCCGCTATTACTCATTGTAGGCGGCGAAAAACGAGGAATTTCCAGAAGTGTACTCGATCAGGCTGACACCGTTGTAAAGATCCCGTATGGCAGAGATTTTCGCGGAGCGCTCTCTGCGGCCTCGGCTACAACCATCTTAGCATATGAAATTTTACGACAAAACCGATAAAATAAATGGGCAGAACTTTGTTCTGCCCATTTTCTTATTCATCCGGGTAGCCGTCCGGATTTTGCTTCTGCCAACGTGCCGAATCAAGACACATTGCGGCAAGATCACGCTCAGCCTTCCAACCAAGGACCTCATAAGCCTTTGTGGGATCAGCATAACACTCTGCAATATCTCCCGCACGGCGATCTGCGATCTTGTACGGAACGGGAGCGCCGTAAGCTTTTTCAAATGCTTTTACGATCTCGAGGACCGAATAGCCGTTGCCGGTTCCAATATTGAAATATTCGATCCCCGTCACGTCCTTTGTGCGCGCAAGCGCTTTCAGGTGTGCAAGCGCAAGGTCAACGACGTGAATGTAATCGCGAACGCCCGTACCGTCCTTGGTGGGATAATCGTTACCGAAAACATTCAGGCAAGGCAGCTTTCCTGCCGCAACCTTTGCAACGTAAGGAAGCAGATTGTTGGGGATCCCGCGGGGATCCTCGCCAATCAAGCCGCTTTCGTGTGCGCCGATCGGATTGAAATACCGCAAGATCGATACGCTGAAATCGGGATTCGGAACACAGGTGTCCTTCAGGATGCGCTCGATCATCAGCTTTGTCTCGCCGTAGGGATTCGTAGTCGAAAGGGCGAAATCCTCACGGATCGGAACCGTTTTCGGCGTTCCGTATACCGTTGCCGATGAGCTGAAAACGATTCTGTTCACGTTATGTGCAAGCATACAATCAATGAGATTGAAGGTGCCCGTCAGATTGTTGTGGTAATACTTGATCGGAAGCTGTACTGATTCTCCAACTGCCTTCAGACCCGCGAAATGAATCACAGAATCGATCTCGGGATGGCGATCAAAAACAGCAGATAAAGCATCCTTATCGAGAAGATCTACCTTATAAAAGGTCGGTCGCTTCCCCGTTATTTGTTCAATGCGATCCAGAACGCAGAGCTTACTGTTGTATAGATTATCAACAATGATCGGATCTTCGCCCGCTTTCAAAAGTTCAACGACAGTGTGGGAACCAATATAGCCGCTACCGCCTGTTACAAGAATAGACATTAATTTTCTCCTCTCAACCCCACAAATTTTGCGGATAAATTCCGGCAGCAATCATTTTTTGAATGCTGTCAATAACGTACTGTTTATCTTCCTTATAAGTAACACCGTACCAGAGGTCGGAAGAGCTCAATACCTTCAGATCTGCCTTGCCGGCAGCCAAGACCTCACTGACAGCACTGGGTAAATAATACTCGCCCTTCATCTTATCGGTGCTCTCGGCACGCAGGAAGCGCTCAAATCCCTCCTCTACGTAAGGGAAGAAGGAATCGGTAAATCCAAAGAAATTCATAGAAGCGATCGAATCAGCAGAAATAGGGATCCACTTCCCTTCGGATTCATATGCCGCCCCCATAGCATCCCCCGTGCGCATGATCTTCGTGCGCTCTGTAATGCTCACAAGCATACTTTCGGGATCCGCCTCACAAATTCCGCGTGAAACGGTGCCGTGCTCGGTCAAGGTATTGCCAAGACGGTAACCGACCATACAGTAGTGATGCTTGCCATTTTGCGACTGATCAACGTTGCCGAGATATTCAGACGCTAACTGATATGCACTGCGTCCGTAGAAATCGTCGGCATTGATCACCGAAAAGCTTCCCTTTACGCAATCACGACAGCTAAGAAGCGCGTGAGCGGTTCCAAAGGGCTTGACGCGATCCTTCGGAATGCCTGCATCAAAGAGCAGATCCATTCCCTGAAAAGCATATTCAACGTCGATCACGTTTTCGATCCTTTTTCCGATGGTCGAGCGGAACAGATCGTAGTTTTCTTTTTTGATAATGAAAACAACCTTATCGTAGCCACTGCGGATCGCATCGTAAACCGAGAAATCAATGATAAACTCACCGTTTTCCGTGATTGGATCGATCTGCTTTAAGCCACCGTAGCGAGACCCCATACCCGCTGCCAAAACAACCAATGTCATATGTTCACCTCAAATTTGGCAAAAAAAGAGCAGTCAAAACTACTCTTTTTTATGTTTTTTACTCAGCGTAAACGCTAACCTGCTTCTTGTTGTCTGCGATGTGCTCGAACTTGACCTTGCCGTCAACCAGTGCAAACAAGGTATCATCCGTACCGCGACCAACATTGTTGCCGGGACGGATCTTGGTGCCGCGCTGTCTGACAATAATATTGCCCGCAACGACCTTTGCACCGTCTGCCTTCTTCACGCCGAGACGCTTGGATTCGCTATCGCGACCGTTCTTGGTAGAACCAACACCCTTTTTATGGGCAAAAAACTGCAAACTCAGTTTCAACATTGTTTCATTCCTCCGTAATTTAATGAATCCGTTTGACCGGACGCTTATTCTTCAACGACCTCTACCGAGAGATAATCGTAATACTCTTCGGTTAAATCCATCAATTGATAGTAATAAGCCTGAATCAGACCGGATATTGCAAAGCGCTTTGATTCATCCGGCTCGTGATCCGGAAGCGCGCCCTTGGCCGTCACCTTGATATCCGTCGTTTCCTCATCGATCACGTATTCGACGTCGGATGCGTAGGACATCTCGATGGCGTTGATAATCAGCATCGTCATTGCAGAAAGTGCCGCACACAGAATATCGTCTCCGGATTCTCCGTAACCCGTGTGACCGTGTTCCTCAAACCCGTAAAAAATTCCGTCAGACTTTCGAAAGACAATCTTCGTCATATCAACCTACGATTTTTTCAATCTGAATCTTTGTGTAGTCCTGTCTGTGACCAATCTTCTTCTTCTCGTTCTTCTTAGCCTTGTACTTCAGAACGTAGATCTTCTTGGCCTTGCCATTCTTTACGACATTGGCAACAACGGAAGCACCGTCAACATAAGGAGCGCCAACAACGAACTGCTCGCCGGAAACTGCAAGAACCTTATCAAAGGTTACCTTTTCACCTTCCGCTACGTTGAGCTTCTCAACGAAAACGATATCGCCTTCGCTGACCTTGTACTGCTTTCCACCCGTTTCAATAACTGCAAACACGAAAAGCACCTCTCTTTCATTTAATATCGCTACGGCAGGCGGCAAAAGCCTTAAAAGAGCCTACACATAAGCGTCATATTATTTTATCATTATTATCTAAGAAAGTCAATACCTTTTTGAAATATTTTTAATCTTTCTTAACGTACGACGATATTGACGATCCTTCCGGGAACAACGATCTCCTTCACAACCGTTTTTCCTTCAAGACCTGCGGCCATTGCCTCATGCTGCTTTGCGGCGGCAAGCAGAGCGTCCTTGTCGGCGTTCTTCGGAACGGTAATAACGCCCTTCAGCTTTCCGTTGATCTGTACCGCGATCTCGACCGTCTGATCGACCGTCTTTTCTTCGTCGTAGGCGGGCCACTGAGCGAGCGAGACCAGCCCCTTGTTCCCCATAGCCTCATAAACCTCCTCGGCAATGTGGGGGGCAAACGGAGACAGAATCGTTGCAAACGTAGAAAGCTCCTCTACTGTGATGCTTCCTACCTCATAGACCTCATTCATAAACGCCATCATAGCGGCAATTGCGGTATTGAACTTCATCTCATCGATGTCAGAAGTCACCTTTTTGATGGTCTTATGCAAGGACGCATCAAGCGCCGCAGTCGTACCGTGTCCCTTAACCAACTCGGTAAGACCGGCAAAACGGTCAAGGAAGCGCTTGCACCCCTTGATGCTCTGCGGATTCCATGGAGCCGCCTTCTCAAAATCACCAATAAACATTTCATAAAGACGCATCGTATCCGCACCGTAATCACGAACGATATCGTCGGGATTGACGACGTTTCCGCGCGACTTCGACATCTTCTCGCCGTTCTCGCCGAGGATCATACCGTGAGAGGTGCGCTTCGCATAGGGCTCCTTGCAGGATACTACGCCGATATCGTACAAAAACTTCGCCCAGAAGCGAGAATAAAGCAGGTGCAGGGTCGTATGCTCCATACCGCCGTTGTACCAATCAACCGGCATCCAGTAGTCGAGCGCTTCCTTAGCCGCAAGTGCCATATCGTTTTTGGGATCGCAATAGCGCAAGAAGTACCAGGACGAGCCTGCCCACTGCGGCATCGTATCTGTTTCGCGCTTTGCAGCGCCGCCGCACTTCGGGCAGGAGCAGTTGACCCACTCATCCATTGCGGAAAGCGGCGACTCACCCGTAGCAGTCGGCTCGTAGGAGGCAACGTCAGGCAAACGCAGCGGAAGCTCTGATTCGGGAATTGCAACCCAGCCGCACTTTTCGCAGTTTACAAGCGGGATCGGCTCACCCCAATAACGCTGACGGGAAAATACCCAGTCACGGAGCTTATAATTGATCTTCTTGACACCAATTCCCTTCTCGGTCAGGAAAGCGATGATCGCGTCCTTCGCCTCGGCAACCTCAAGACCGTTCAAAAAATCCGAATTGACCATTTTTCCGGTCTCAACGTCGGTAAACGCCTCGCTTTGGACGTCGCCGCCCGCAACGACTTCAATGATCGGCAGGTCAAATTTCTTTGCAAAATCCCAGTCACGCGTATCGTGCGCAGGCACTGCCATGATCGCACCGGTACCGTATCCCGCCAAAACGTAGTCGGATACGAAGATCGGGATCTCCTTACCGTTGACGGGGTTGATCGCCATCACGCCGTCAAGCTTCACGCCGGTCTTTTCTTTGACGAGCTCAGTACGCTCAAAATCGGATTTCTTCGACGCATCCGCTCTGTATGCCGCGATCGCATCGTAATTCTTCAGTTGATCCTTCCAGCGCTCAACGAATTCGTGCTCGGGCGCGATAACCATATAGGTCGCACCGAAAAGCGTATCGGGGCGTGTGGTATAAACACGCAGTTTTTCACCAACGGTCGTATCAAAATCGACCTCCGCACCGGTCGAACGACCGATCCAGTTGATCTGCTGGGTCTTTACCCTTTCGATAAAGTCAAGGGGTGCCAGGTCATCGATCAGTCGATCTGCATATGCCGTGATCTTCAGCATCCACTGATCCTTTACCTTATGAATGACCTCACTGCCGCAACGCTCGCAAACGCCGCCAACGACCTCCTCGTTCGCCAAAACGACCTTACAGGAGGTGCAGAAGTTGACGTTCATCTGCTTCTTATATGCGAGCCCCTTCTCGAACAGCTTCAAAAAGATCCACTGCGTCCACTTGTAGTAATTGGGATCAGTGGTATTCACCTCACGCGACCAATCGAAGGAAAGCCCCAGAGCCTTCAGCTGAGACTTAAAACGGGCTACGTTATTTTCGGTTACGATCGCGGGATGGATCTTATTCTTGATGGCGTAATTTTCGGTCGGCAGGCCGAATGCGTCCCACCCCATCGGGAACAGTACGTTATATCCCTGCATTCTCTTTTTGCGCGAAACGATATCAAGCGCGGTATAAGGACGCGGATGTCCTACGTGAAGACCCTGTCCCGAAGGATACGGGAACTCAACCAGCGCGTAGTATTTGGGCAAGCTGTAGTCGTCTTTTGCCACAAATGCGTTTTCGTCATCCCCTTTCTTTTGCCATTTTGCTTCAATTGATTTGTAGTCGTACTTCATTTCTTTTTCCCCTGTATGTTTAGTTAAAATTAATCAGCATTCATTTCCGCATCCACAGCGGCGATCACATCGGTAATATCGACCTTTTGCGACTCCTCGATTAGGCGCTCAAGCTTGTAAAACTCACGTGCATCCTTTGAAAAAATATGTACAATGACCACCCCAAGGTCCAAAAGGACCCATTCTCCGTTCTCAAACCCCTCGGTATGATGGGTTTCAACACCCGCAAGGCCCATTTTATAGACGATCTCATCCGCAAGTGCCTTGACGTGCGTGGAGGAACGGCCGGTGCAGATCACGTAATAATCCGTAATAATTGAGGTATCCGTCACGTGATATTCCGCGATGGAAATCCCTTGCTTCAGCGACAAAATACGAACAGCCTCAGTCGCTATTTCCTCAGGCTCTGCATTCAGCAGTTTGTTGTTCTTTTCCAAGTTTTCCATATGATCCCTTTCTATGCACCCTTGGGATCTTCAGATTCTTCAGATCTTCTTTCAGATAAACACGATATCCGATCCCTGTCGTGCAGTAAATATTTTGAAAATGTTGTTTTCGCAAATCGGTGGTAAGCTGATCTTTATCGAACGCGCCACCGTTAAAATATTGAGCGAGCAAGGCATTCGATGCCTCTTTATAAGGAATATAATACCACGCACCGCTTTTGTTGGCATATCGCGTCGCCTCGCCCGGCAAGGTCATAAAACGGATATCGTCAAACGGACGGTTCGCAGCAAAGTACCGAACGAAATCAGTAAGCTCCGCAAGCGAAAGATCGGTTTTCGTCTTTCCCTTAATGTCCTTCAGCAGCTTGCTTGCGAATTTCAGATCACTTTTGGAAAGCAATGCGTCAAAAAGTGCTGAAAGAAAAACCTTCTGCGCATCCAGCCGCCCAAGATCTCCTGTAATATATTCAGACCGAAAGCGAACGAATGCTTGTGCCCTCTTACCGTTCAAAACGGTTTTCCCGGCAGGAAAATCGATTTTCAACTCCTGCGACGGATCATCATAATACATCGGTGCGGGAATATCGATCGGAACACCGCCGATATCATCCACAAGTGTCCCGAACGCATCAAGGTCCATAAAAAGATAATGATCGATCGAAACGCCGAGCAGCTTTGCAATGATCTGTGTCGTTCTTTGCTCCGGCGAATTGTTCGCACAATGTCTGCTCTCGCGGCTCAGAATTTGATTGACCCGTAACGGTTGACCGTATCCCCGATAAAACGTGTCGCGCGGCAACTGTAAAACGCTGATTCTTTTTTGATCGGGAACCAGAGAGATCAGCATCATCGCGTCCGTATGATTTGCCGCCTTATCGATCCCCGCAAAGAGTATATTGATGCTTCTGCCCGATTTTTCAAGACTGTTTGCTTGAATTTCAAGCGACTGCACCCTAAGCCTGTTTTCCGCCGCAGGCGCCTTGTTGCAACCCCAAAGCAAGGCTAAAAGGGATAAAGCACCACACAGTAAAAAAGCTCTCACAACACCACGCATAAAACACACTCCGAAAAATTTTTAATAGTTTTCCTCGCGTTTTATACAAAGATACGGCATATTAAATTGAAGTTTTCGCCAACAGCCGATTACGGCAACGAAAGGTCTGTTCTGCAATGTAGGTTTTTTCACGCACCAAGATCAAAATCGTTGCATCCAAAACCTTCAAAACGGTCTGATCGAGATAAGCCTGCAATTCATTCTCGTTTTTCGGCAAATGCCCGAAGAAATCCTCGCGTACAGACCTGCAGATCTCGTAGGTGCGCCCCTCCTCCATAAAATCAGCCAGAAAGATGATTTTTTCAAACATAGAAAAGGAAGCGTCTCCGGTCGTATGCTTTGCGACCGCAGAAATAATATCTGGATCCGCAAATTGCGGATACTTTTTCGGAATCACAAGTGCCGCGGTACGCGCATGAAAAATCTTCGGACACATACGCTCATCCTCAGAAAAAGGCGCGCCATATTCTTCGGCAATACGAATCTGCTCCTCGGACGGCAGCTCCTTCGTGATATCGTGTAAAAGTGCTGCCGCTTGCAACTTGATAATTTTCCGAGGCAAAAAGATCTTCCCAAGCTCAATCGCACATTTTTCAACGTTCAGAATGTGCTGCCTTCTTTTATCCGAGAAAATTTCAAAATCCAGAGATCGCCGCAGATCGGAAATTTGCACTTCGTTTATCTGTAAAGATTCCATTGATCAATGTACTCCCGCACATTTTTCGACAAAAGCCCGTCGGTATTTTCACCCCTCTTGATCCGCTCCCTGATCTCCGTAGAGGACACAACGACAGGGTCGGCAGAAAGGAAGCGGACTGTGGCAGAAAACTCTTTTTCATACTGTTCGCGTTTTTTCTGAAGTAAGGGAAATATTTCCGCGTCCGCTTCTCTGCGCATACAGACGATCTCAGCACGCGCAAAGATCTCCGACGGCAAATACCACTCGTCAAGCGTGAGGAACATATCGGTGCCGCACAAAAGAAGCAAGACCCGCCCCTCTTTTGAAAGCTCGCACAGCGTAAGATAAGTGTAGCTCTTACCCTCACGCCGAAGCTCAAGATCCGAAATTTCGGTATTTGGTAGCGCAGAAAAGCACAAATGGCACATTTGTGCGCGCTTTTCAGCATCTACACCATCCTCAAGCGTTTTGTGTGGCGGAATGGAGGCGGGAATAATCAAAAGCCGATCGGGCTTCTCTGCCTCCAGAAATGCTTGTGCCGCTTGAAAATGCCCCATATGAGGCGGCGAAAAGCTACCGCCGTAAATTCCGATTCGCTCGGGCTTCATGGCAATTCAATCCTTCTTTTGCGAGTAGATGGACGATAAAGCACGAATTTCGAGCCCAAAACGGCGACAACGTCAGCAGAAATGTAGTTTGCGATCTGTTCTGCCGCCTCTCTTGCGGTATATCCGCTGTTTTCGAGCACCTTTCCCTTCATCAACTCGTTTGCCTCAAGCGTGTTTGCAATTTGATTGCAAATTTCCTCGGTCACGCCGCCCTTACCAATCTGGAACGTCGGGCTCATCGAATTGGAAAGCGCACGTAAATAGGAACGCTGCTTACTTGTAAGCATATTATATCTCCAAATATTTCTTCAATTCATTCGCAAAAAGGCGCATCGCCTTTCCGCGGTGGCTAACACTGTTTTTCTCCTCGGGCGAAAGCTCCGCAAAGGTCTTTTTAAACTCGGGGAAATAGAAGATCGGATCATATCCGAAACCGCCGTTCCCGCGATAATCGTCAATAATGACTCCCTCAGCCGTGCCGCGCACGGTAAACTCACGTCCATCCGGAAAAACACAAGCGATCGCGGCGACGTAGCGCGCGGTGCGCTGATTTTGCGGAACGTCCTTTAAATTTTCAAGCAGAAACTCGTTATTCCTCTCGTCGGAAGCGTGACCGCCCGCCTCGCCCGCATAGCGTGCGGAATAAATGCCGGGAGCGCCGCCGAGCGCATCGACCTCAAGTCCCGAATCATCAGCAAGACCGATGCATCCGTTGATCGCGCCAACACGTGCCTTGATCAGGGCGTTTTCCTCAAACGTCGTCCCATCCTCCTCGATGTCTCCGTGAATACCGACGTCATCAAGAGAAAGAACCGAAATCTTGGAAAGCTCCGAAAACTCCGATAGGATCCGCTTGACCTCTTCTATTTTTTTCGCATTACGGGATGCAAGCACGATTTTCATCAGAATCACCTTTCAAACAACGCATCTACAAATTCATTCGGATCAAAGGGGCGCATATCCTCGATCTTCTCGCCAACACCGATGAATTTAACGGGAAGCGCCAGGTCGCGACGGATCGAGAACACGATACCGCCCTTCGCGCTACCGTCAAGCTTCGTCAGGATCAACCCCGTAATGTCGGCCGCATTTTTGAATTCACGCGCCTGCATGACTGCATTTTGACCCGTTGTTGCATCCAAAACGAGCAGGGTCTCCCGCGCCGCATCGGGTAATTCGCGCGATATTACGCGGTTGATCTTCGCGAGCTCGTCCATCAGATTTTTCTTGTTGTGAAGCCTTCCCGCAGTATCAACGATCAGCACGTCCGCTTTTCTGCTTTTTGCCGCGTTGATCGCATCAAAAACGACCGATGCGGGATCCGCTCCCGCGCCCTGACGGATCAGATCGACCCCTGCACGCTCGCACCAAACGGCGAGCTGCTCTGCGGCAGCCGCACGGAAGGTGTCAGCAGCGGCAACGAGAACCTTTTTGCCGTCTTGTTTCAAATTGGCGGCAATTTTTCCGATCGACGTTGTTTTGCCAACGCCGTTTACACCAATGACGAGGATCACCGAGGGCGACGTATCCAAATGCAAAACGTCCGACTCTCCAATCAATCCCCTCAGAATTCCATGCAATGCATCACGAACGTCATCGGGCTTCTTGATTCGCTCCTCGCGAACCTGTTCACGCAACTCGTCAAGAATATATTCGGTTGCCTCAACACCAACGTCGGAGGTGATCAAAAGCTCCTCAAGCTCGTCAAACAGATCCTCATCGATCCTCACAAAGCTCTTCAGAAGATCGTCAACACGCCCCAAAAAAGCCTGCTTGGTCTTTGCAAGACCTGCCTTCAATCTGTCAAAGAATCCCATCCAGGTCCAACTCCTTTTTCTTGCTTTCAATTTCATCAACGGCAAGGCCGATGACCTTCGAGATACCGCGGTCAGGCATCGTTACACCGTACAAACGGTTCGCAACCTCCATCGTACCGCGTCTGTGCGTGATCAGCACGAACTGCGTCTCCTCGCACAATCTTTGGATGTACTCGCCAAAGCGATAAACGTTGACCTCGTCGAGCGCCGCCTCGACCTCGTCCAGAATACAGAACGGCGTCGGATTGACCTTCAGGATTGCAAAGATCAAAGCGATCGCAACGAAGGAGCGCTCACCGCCCGAAAGCAAGGACAGGTTCTTAATGATCTTGCCGGGAGGCGCCGCCTTGATCTCGATACCGCTGGTCAGGACCTCCTCGGGATCGGTCAGCGAAAGCTCGGCAGTACCGCCGCCAAACAGCTCGGAGAAAACAACACCAAAGTTCTTGTTGATCTCCACGAATGTTGCGATAAAGCTTTCGCGCATCTCGACCTCAAGCTCTCCGATGACGCGCAACAGCTCATCGCGTGACTTCGTCATATCGGAATACTGTGTGTTGAGCGTCTGGTAGCGCTCGTTCACCTCTTTGAATTCCTCGATCGCTGCAACGCGGACGTTCGGTCCGAGTGCGCTGATCTTACGCTTGCAGGAAAGCTGGATCGCCGCCACCTCAGCACGGTTATCTGCAGTTACAGCAGGATAATTCAGCTTTACAGCATCCTCATAATAGATATCGTACTCCTCCGTCAGCTTTGCGTCCATACGGTCGCGGTCTGCTTCCATCCTCTGGAGCTTTGACTCGGAGGTCGTATACGCCTTGAAGGAGTTTTCCTTATGCGACTCCTTCTCACTGATGCTCTGACGCACGCTCGCGATCCTGCGGGAAAGCTCGTCGTTTCCGTTCTCAATATCGCCGCGCTCCTTCGTAAGTCTATCAAAATCCTCACGGAACGTGCGCAGATTTTCACGGTTCGCCTCCAGGATCGAATCAAGGCTCTTGATTTTTTCCTCATGCTCCTCTATACGATGGACCTGATTATCCTTGTCCTCACGAAGAGCACCTATGCGCGTCTGCACACCAACGATCAGCTGCTCTGTTGCCTCAATATCCTTGCGGACCTCGGTAACGCGCAAGAGCTTTTCGTTATTCTGATCCTTCAGCGCCTCGACCTCATCCAGAATACCGTTACGCTTGATCTCATCCGCTTCACGGGCATGATTGATATCGGAAAGCTTGCTCTCAAGATCCGAAAGCTCTGCCGTAAGGACCAGAAGCTCCTCGCCGCTACGCATTTTTTCATCCTCAAGCGCCTCAAGATCCAAGCGGAGCTTTTGCGTCAGCTCTCGGTTTGCCTCGAGCTTTGCATTCGCGCTATCGATCGCCGAAAACTGTGCGCGCGACATTGTCAAAAGCAGCTCCTTCTGCTGCTCGGCATCCTTGATGCCTTCCTGTGCATGCAGAATATCGCTCTTGATTTTCTCAACTTTTTCCTCGGCAGAAGAAATTTGCTTGGATTTTTCCTTTGCCGTCGCCTCAATCTTATCGATCTCAGCGCTCCTTGTCAAAATACCGCTGTCACGCTTGGTCGAACCACCCGTATACGAGCCGCCCGCATTGATGATCTGACCGTCAAGCGTCACGATGCGCACCTTGTATCGCAATGCCTTTGCCGCTTCGGACGCGTGATCAAGATTGTCGAATACGACCGTGCGGATCAAAAGCCATTCGATGATCTCACGGTATTTCTCATCCACACCGACAAGCGTATCACCGCGACCGACGTAGCCTGAAAAAGCCGTCGCACGACGAATCTCATCGGTCTCACCGCCCGAACGGATCGCGCTGATCGGGTAAAAGGTCGCGCGTCCCGCCCTCGCTTCCTTCAAAGCGGCAATTGCCGCCTTTGCAGTCGCCTCATCGTCCACAACGATGTTCTGTATGCTCACGCCAAGCGCAGTTTCGATCGCCGTGATATGTTCGGGCTTCACCGTAATCAGCTGAGAGATCGGACCGTGGATAACACCGCCGCGGATCCGCCCTGCGGTGTACTCCCGCATCACGTAACGCGTACTTTCATTATAGCCTTCAAAATGCTCCTCCATACGGCGGAGCGTATCGGCACGCTGTATCAGGGTGTTATGCTCAACCTTTAAAGCACCAAGTGAATCGGTTGCTGCCTGCAGATCAAGTTCTGCCTTCTCTTTTTCCTGGGTTTTTGTAAGAATGACGGCTTCCGCATCGGAGATCTTAGCCTTGAAGGCAGAGGCGCTTCCTTCGCATCTTGCGGCCTCCTTTGCAAGCTCCTCGCCCTCCTTCTCGTACTTCTCGATCTCGGAAAGCAGATCCGTGCCGCGTCCGCTCTCGGAGGACTGCGAGTTTTTGATCACGTCGATCCTGACACGCAGATCGATCGCGCGGCGATTCAGCTCGTTGTACTGCTCCAGCGTTTTGTCAAGCGTGCGCAGGATCTGCGCCGCTTCCTCCATCTTTTGCTGCTGAGCTGCCAGAACGGCAAGACGCTCGTCGTCAAGATGCTCAAGCTCCTTTTTCAATTCAAGGATCTTTGCGTTATGCGCGCTGATCTCCTCATGCATTTTTTCGATTGAAAGATCGATCTCCTTGGTTCTCGCGACGCACTGCTCGATCAGATCCTTTCGGTGGGAGGATTCGGTGCGGGAAACGGTATATTCGTTTTCGAGCTGATGGATCTTATCGTTGCACTCGTTGATACGGCTGAGAAGCGTTTCCGATTCCAGCTTGTTCTTATAATTCAGCTCGTAAAGATGCTCCTCCTGCTTTTTCAGCGATTCTACGGCCTCGGCAACGATATCGTACTCATTTTTGGCAAGACGATAATCCTCTCCCGCCTTTTGAAGATCTTCGCGCAGCTTTTGCGTGTCAAACAGCCAAAGAGAGATATCTGCCTGCTTTTTTTCCTCATAAAATTCAAGATATTTGCGTGCCTTCTCGGCCTCAGCTTCCAGGGGACCGACGCGCGATTCCAGCTCACTGACTTGAACGTAGAGGATCTTCATATTATTTTCAGCCTCTGCGAGCTTACGCTCCGCTTCGGTCTTCTTGTGACGGTATTTCGCAATTCCCGCCGCGTCCTCAAAGATGTTACGGCGATCCTCGCTCTTTTGAGAAAGAATCTCGGCTATACGCCCCTGACCGATGATGGAATATCCCTCGCGCCCGACACCCGTGTTCATGAACAGCTCGTTGATGTCGCGCAAGCGGCAGGGCTTTTTATTGATAGAGTATTCGCTTTCACCGGAACGGTAATAACGTCTGGTGACTGTGATCTCGTCGTAAGGCGAATCAATACGGCGCAGCTTGTCCGAGTTGTCAAAGGTAACCGAAACCTCCGCAAATCCCATCGGCTTACGGTCGTCTGTTCCGCCAAAAATGACGTCCTCCATCTTGGTTCCGCGGATATTGCGGCTCGAAAGCTCGCCAAGCACCCAGCGCATCGCAACGGAAATATTCGATTATCCGCTTCCGTTCGGTCCGACGATAACGGTGGCACCGCGCTCGAAATTAAGTACCGTTCGGTTCGGGAAGGATTTAAATCCGTGCAGTTCCAGACTCTTTAAATACATACTTTTTATCCTTTGCTGATATTTTGAAGCGTTACAAGCTGTACCTCAACGGTATACGGCGGAATCCTTTCGTCCTCGCACACCGTGATCCTTTTCAATCCATAGATCTGTAACAGCTGATTTTTATAGCACGCCCGTTGACCGATCACAACCGAGGTACAACCGGGCGGCACCGAAAGAGCAAGCGTCCGCCCCTTCGTTTCGGCGGCAAGAAGCTTGATTTTCCGAATGATCTCGTAATGATAATAAGCACCGATCACCAATTCTCCCAGCGCGGGATGATTGGGACCTGCACGGTAGGAATCGGGATCAACAAGCGCGTCATTCGCGCACAGTCCGATTCGGATAACGGGAGTCCCCGCACGAACGAACAGAGCAAAGACCTCCGAGGCGCGAAGCACCGCATCCCGAAGCGTAAGAGGAGTATATTCTCCGCGTTCCGTCATCTCCTCAAGTGCGGTATTCCGAAATACGACGGTAGGATAGATCCGCACCGCCGAAACGCGCGAGCTGATCAAAAGGCGTGCAGTCGCCAGCTCGTCCTCAATCGTCGAGGATGGCAAGCCGATCATCATTTGACCGACGCAATGAATACCGTACTCACGCAAAAGCGAGATCGCACGTTCCGTATCGCTCCGTGTATGTCCGCGCTTGGATGCGGTCAAAACACAATCCGAGGCACTCTGAACCCCAAGCTCTACGGCTGAGATCGGAAAGCCTGCCAGAATATCAAGCACGTCCCTGTCTATATAATCGGGGCGTGTAGAAACCCTGATCCCCCGCACGAGTCCGCGCTTACAATAGGAATCCGCAATTTCCAATAAGCGTCGCATCAGATCGCGATCAATTCCCGTGAAAGAACCGCCAAAATAGGCAATTTCCACGTCCGTAACGGATAGATCGACCGTCGATAAGACCGCATCAACGGTATCGCTGACCGATCTTAGGTCAAACGCTTCTCTTCCCGAAATCATCCGTTGGTTACAGAACACGCAGGTGTTCGGACAACCGAGATGCGGGATAAAGATCGGAATATTGACGTGCTTGCCGCGCATCAGTCCTCAACGCCAAAGAGCTTCAGCGCTTCTTTGGCGGCGTTTTGCTCGGCTTCACGCTTGGAGCGCCCTTTTCCGTGCCCCACAACGTTGCTGTTGATCTTAGCGATCACCTTGAAGGTTTTATCGTGATCGGGACCGCTTTCTCCGACCACCTCGTACGCTAATTCCTCAACGCCGTCCTTCTGTACCAGCTCCTGCAAGCGGGTCTTATAATCTCCGCCGCGGCTGAGCGTGCAGTTGCGGATCTCCTTTTCCATCAGCTTCAAGAGAAATTTCCTGGGAAATTCAGTTGACTCTGCGGCATCGTCAAGATAGATCGCAGCAAGAAGCGCCTCAAAGGCATCGGCAAGAACCGCAGGGCGCATACGTCCTGACTCCTCGCCGTTTCCAAGACAAAGATAATCTCCAAGCGAGATCGAGCGCGCGACCCGCGCAAGCGTCGCCTCGCACACCAGATGCTGGCGGAAGCGCGTCAGCTCCCCCTCCTTGCAATCGGGATAGGTAGAAAACAAAAACTCGCTGATATAGATCTGCAAAACGGCATCACCTAAAAACTCCAGACGTTCATTCGACGGAGTATTGATCTTACGCGCTTTGTTTTCGTTTGTTAACGAGGAATGTGTCAGTGCGGTCTGCAAAAGCATGGGATTCTTGAATTGATAACCGATCGATCCTTGCAGTCCCGCTATATCTTTTCCCTGTGCCATTTAATTCTCCTGTGGTTGCATTTCTTGCGCTGCGGCTTTTTCTGCCTTGCTTTTTGCCTCGAAATCCAAAGAAAATTTGGCAATTTCCTGATTGATTCCCGTGTTTACAAATGAAATCGCCTGTTGAACGGCGCTCTTGATCGCCTTTGCATCCGAGCTACCGTGTGCCTTGATAACGGGCTTCGCAATACCTAGCAGCGGCGCACCGCCATGCTCGGAAGCATCAAACTGTTTCTTCAGCTCCTTGATCTTGTTCATCATTGCAAGACCGGAAACCTTTGTGACGATATTGCTCGTAAAGAGTGATTTGAGGGTCGAGGACATGAATTTTGCCATTCCCTCGGTCAGCTTCAGGGTAATGTTTCCCGTGAAACCGTCCGTGATCAGAACGTCGCACGCACCGAACGGGATCTCACGCGACTCAACGTTTCCAATGAAATTCAGATCCTCACGTCCCGTAAGACGTTCATATGTATCGACCTGAAGCGGAAGCCCCTTGTTGTACTCAGTACCGTTGTTCAGCTGTCCGACGCGAGGTGCTTCGATCTCGTAGATCTTCGACATATAAATAGAGCCCATATACGCAAACTGCTCCATATTCTCCGGTGTAACCACCAGATTCGCACCGGAATCCATCAACAGGATCGGCGACGGGAACGGGAGCACCGTAGCGATCGCTGCACGCTGAACGCCCTTGATGCGGCGCACGATGAGGGTCGCACCCGCAAGCAGAGCGCCCGTATTGCCTGCACTGACGAAGGCATCGCCCTCGCCGTCCGCAAGCATTCGAAGTCCGACGCTCATAGAAGAATCCTTCTTGTCACGCACGACGCAAAGCGGCTTATCTTCCATCAAAATGACGGAGTCCGCGTGAACGACCGTCAGCTTTTCCAAGGAGATCTCTTCCTTTTCGGCGATCTCACGAATGACCTCCTGATCGCCGACGATCGTAATATCAACCGACAACTCTTCCGCCGCATTTGCCGCGCCACGGATCAACTCAAGAGGAGCGTTGTCGCCGCTCATTACGTCAATAATAACTCTCATCCTTGTACTCCCTTCTTTAATTCGTTTAAAAACCCTGACAACACGCTCTCACTGCGAACGGCAAACGCCTCGTTGCGTGCTTTTTTTCCGCCCTTTACTTTTGTATCAAGCTGTGGCAGGATACCGAAATTCGCATTCATAGGTTGAAAAGAACCGTGCGTCGGCCCCTCGCTTACGTAATGTGCCATCGCACCGATCACCGTCTCACGCGGGAACAAAAGCGTATCCAAACCAAGCGCACGGCGTGCTGCGGAAATACCGGCAACAAAGCCCGATGCCGCAGATTCAACGTATCCTTCAACTCCCGTCATCTGTCCTGCAAAATATAGATTCGGACGTTCCTTCAAAGAATAATCGGGTGAAAGCAATCCCGGTGAATTGATATAGGTATTGCGATGCATAACACCGTAGCGAAAGAATTCCGCGTTTTCAAGTCCGGGGATCATACGAAAAACACGACGTTGCTCAGGAAAGGTCAGATGCGTTTGAAAGCCGACGATATTATACATCGTTCCATCGCGGTTCTCGCGGCGAAGCTGGACTGTGGCATAGGCGTCCTCACCGGTCTTTGGCAATGGAAGTCCAACGGGCTTCATCGGTCCAAAGCGGAGCGTATCTCTCCCCCGTCTCGCCATTACCTCAATCGGCATACATCCTTCAAAAACCGTCAGCTCCTTCTGCGACGCCGAATCAAACGCCTTGAGCGGCGCCTCCTCAGCCAATATCAATGCCTCGTAAAAGGCATCGTATTGCTCGCGTGTCATCGGACAGTTCAGATAATCGTCGCCGTTACCCTTGCCGTAGCGCGAGGCAAAAAAAGCAACATCGGTATTGACCGTAGCAAAATCAACGATCGGAGCGGCTGCATCGAAAAAGTGCAGCTCTCGACCGCCAAGCATTAACGATATTTCACTTGCCAATCCGTCAGCCGTCAAAGGTCCCGTTGCAATTACGTTGATACCGTCGCTCGGGATCGACACGACCTCCTCCTCAATCACCGTGATCAGCGGATGAGAGCGGATCTTATCGGTAATATATCCTGAAAACCGCTCACGGTCGACCGCGAGCGCACAACCGGCAGGTACCTCGGTTTGATAGGCAGCCTCCATAAAAAGGGAGTTGAGCATACTCAGCTCCTTTTTCAAAACTCCGACCGCATTGGAAAGCTGAGCGGATCGGAAGGAGTTCGAACACACAAGCTCCGCAAATCCGGGGGTATGGTGTGCAGGGGTATACTTTTTCGGCTTCATCTCGTAAAGCTCGACCGACACCCCCATATTAGCCGCTTGGATCGCGGCTTCGGCGCCGGCAAGACCGGCACCGATCACTCGGATCTTAGGATTCAATTTCATTCTCTCCGCTATTTTCTAAAACGACGTTTTCCTTCTTGTATCCGCATTGCTTATCCTTACAGATCAAGGCTTTCCCGCTCTTTCTGTAAAAGAGCATCTTTCCGCAATCAGGGCACTTCTCGTTGGTCGGAAGGTCCCAAGAGGAGAATTTGCATTCGGGATATTTTTCACAGCTGTAAAAGGTGATCCGTTTTCGCCCGTGCTTCGGTATGATCCGCGCACCGCAATCAGGACAAGACACCCCGATCTCGGAAACCTTCTGACGGGTAAAGCGACAGGTCGGATAATTCGAGCATGCATAAAACGCACCGTAGCGTCCGTTTCTGATCAGAACGTCACCGCCGCAGATCTCGCATTTAAAATCGGCGACCTCGGGCTTCTTTTCCTCACGGACGATCACCTTACCGTCCTTATCGATCGCCTTCGTATTCTTGCATTCGGGATAATTCGGGCACGCAAGGAAGCGTCCGAAACGGCTGTTTTTATAGACCATACGGCTACCGCATTTTTCGCACTCAATGTCACTGACCTCGTCGGGAATGACAACGTCCTGACGCGAAACGGAAAGGTTCGCCTTTTCAAGCTCCTTTGCAAAATCGGTATAAAATTCACCAAGCACGCCCTCGATCGTAGCATCGCCCTGCTCGATCGAGTCGAGCTTATTCTCAAGCGTTGCCGTGAATTCATAGTCAACGATTTCAGGGAAATTCTCAGACATCAGCTTCGTGGTGACCTCACCGAGCTGCGTGGAAACCAAGGTCTTGCCTTCGCGCTTCACGTATCCGCGTGAAATGATCGTTGAAATGATCGTATTGTACGTGCTGGGACGTCCGATCCCATTTTCCTCGAGAAACTTGATCAAGGATGCATCGGAATAGCGTGCCGGCGGCTCCGTATAATGCTGAAGCGGAGAAATATGATCGGCATGACAGGACATACCTTCCGTCATCGGCGGAAGCGACGCCGTCAATTCCTCGCCCTCGTCGCCCTTGTTATCCGTATCGGCACTTTCGTAGACCGCCATATAACCGCGGCTCTTCACGGTATATCCCGTCGTCTTGAAGATATATCCGTTATTTTCAAAATCAATGGAGACGGTATTGAATTCCGCAACCGCCATCTGGCTGGCAACGAAGCGCTCCCAGATCAGCTTATAAAGCCTGTACTGATCACTCGTCAGACTCTTGCGGATGTTTTTCGGAAGGATATCAACACTCGACGGACGAATTGCCTCGTGTGCATCCTGCGCGTTCGCCTTCGACTTGAAGACGCGCGGCTTTGCGGGCAGATAATCCTCTCCGTACTGTGTGCGGATCAGATCAAGCGCCGCATTTTGCGCCAACGTGGACACACGGAGTGAGTCTGTACGCATATAAGTGATCAGACCTTGCGCGCCTCCGTATTCACTTCCGAGATTGATACCCTCGTAAAGCTCCTGCGCTACCTTCATCGTGCGCTGTGCCTGGAAACCGAGCTTACGGAAGGCCTCTTGCTGAAGGGTCGACGTGGTAAAGGGTGGACTGGGCTGTCTTTGACGGACAGCGCGCCGTATACCCGTGACCGCGAAGGGTCTTCCCGAAACGGCATCAACGATTTTTTTGGCAGCCGCCTCGTTCGTCACCTTCATCTTAGCCTTGGCAGTACCGTAGAACTTAGCGGTCACGATCGTGCCGTCTACAGAAAGATCGACGTCAAGCGTCCAGTATTCCTGCGGGACGAACGCGCGAATTTCAGCCTCTCGTTCAACGATAATGCGTGTTGCAACCGATTGAACGCGTCCTGCGGAAAGACCGCTTTTGACCGTCTTCCAAAGGAACGGACTCAGCTTGTAGCCAACGATACGGTCAAGAATTCTGCGCGCCTGCTGAGAATTTACGAGATTCTCGTCAATACCGCGCGGAGACTTGATCGCTTCCTTGATCGCAGGCTTCGTGATCTCGTTGAAGGAAACGCGGCAGGATCTATCAAGAGGGATTCCAAGCTGCTCAGCAAGGTGCCAGGCGATCGCCTCTCCCTCACGGTCAGGGTCCGTCGCAAGGAAGACCTTATCCGCCTCCTTTGCAACCTTTTTCAGCGCCTTGATCGTGTCTCCCTTTCCACGAATATTAATGTAATGCGGTGCAAAGCCGTTTTCAATATCAACGCCAAGCGTGCTCTTGGGAAGATCTCTTACGTGACCGGCAGAAGCCATAACCGTATAATTGGATCCAAGACTCGAGCGGATCGTTTCGATCTTACCGGGAGACTCTATAATAACCAGATTTTTGGACTTTTTAGCCATTGTTGTTCGAAGGTCCTTTCTGTAAATTTACGTTTTAATAATTGCGGCGGAATTTTCCACCGGGCAGAGGTGTCACCAGATTTCCAAGCATCAGCATAGTAAGACCGGAATTGAGTCGATCGGGATCGATCCCCTTGATATCCTCGGGAGAAAAATCCCCCTCGGGAAGACTGCAGACCAGATCCTCATATCCCGGAATCACGCGGCGGGTCGGTTCATCGCTTTCCAGCTTTGGAATCCTCTTTTCCTTGCGTTTCGGGAACAGCTCTGCGTAACTGATCCTGTACTTGGAAATGCCGAGCTGACGCAAATTTGCGTTCATCTTTTTCATATCAACGCGTTCGCTTTCGAAAAAGTGAAACTCCTTTTCGCCCGATACACGCATAAGATGAAAAACATCCGTAGCAGATCCAACCGCCGTAGCACCCGCATGAAAAAGCAGAAGCGACGCGCCGCTGTTCGTGCAATCAACACGCCCGGGAACAGCAAAGAGCGGCTTGTTTTGCTCAAGGGCATATTCCGCCGTGATCAGCGCACCGCTTCGCTCGGACCCCTCTACCACAAGAACGGCATCCGACAACGCACTGATAATTCGGTTTCTTCGCGGAAAATTCTTGCCCTCGGGAGGTGTGCCGGGAGGATATTCTGAAATGATCCACCCCGTCTTTTTGATCTGATCGTAAAGTCGCGCGTGCTCATGCGGATAGATCACGTCGATCCCCGAGCCCAAAACGGCAACAGTTGGCATCCGTGCGGTGATCCCCGCCGCCAAGGCAACGCTATCAACGCCAAGTGCCATACCGCTGACGATCGCAACACCGCCAAGCGCAAGATCACCGGCAATACGGTAGGCTGCCTCCTTGCCGTAATCCGTCATTTTGCGCGTCCCGACCACAGAAAGCATCGGAAGCTTTTCAAAATTCGGTACAGTACCGTACCAATACAGCACGGCGGGCGGCGTCTTGATTTCCCGCAGCTTTTGGGGATAGGCGTTGTCGTCATAACAAAGGATCCCGATCTCGTGCTTTTCACAATATGCGACCACCCGCTCTGCGTATGTCAGATCTTTATCGCAAAGTGCCTCGATCTCCTTGCATTTTTCGGTAAGAATCGCTTGATATTCCTCACGTGTGGCGGAATAAATGCGCTTGGGATCAGAATGTACCTGCAAAAGCTTAGAAAGGGTGCAATCTCCGGGAATCAAGCGCAGGTTAAGCCATACCCAGTAGATCAGCTTATCGTTCATTTGGATCAAGTCTTTGCTCCCACATAAAAATTGCGGCCGCGACCGCTGCATTCAAAGACTCTGCCTTTTCGGAAATCGGCAGATAAACGCTGGCGTCGCACGCACTTGAAATTTTCTCATCAATACCGTGGCCCTCGTTGCCGATGACCGCAACGTCAAACGGCGAGATGCCTGCCGCTGAAAGCGGGATTGCCCCATCTCTGAGCTCCGCAGCAAAAACGCGTCGACCCGCATGCTGTAAGGCACGGATCAAAGAAAGCGTGTCGCCAACGCGCAAGGTGCGGATATGAAAAAGACTCCCCATAGCGGAACGGATCGTTTTGGAATTGTAAAGGTCAACCGTATCCTCGGTCAGAAGAATCGTCTCAACCCCAAGCGCGACAGCGCTTCGAATGACCGCCCCAAGATTCCCCGGGTCTCGTATTCCCGCAAGCAAAAGCATCCGATCCTTGGAATTCTGAAAAAACTCTACATCTATTATATAACAACTTTTGAAAAAATCAAGATGTTTTATCAAGGAGATGACGCCTTGCGGCGATTTTTCTGTAGAAATTTTTTCAAAAACACCGTCTTTCAAGCAAATCACCCTTGTATTGGCAAATGTTGGATGATCAGCGTAGGAAGCTAACAATTCTTCTGCCCTGTTTTTTCTGCTCTCGGATATCAGGATGTACTCGATAGGCAGATGTGCTTTTAGGGCCTCTTGGGTCAGTTTTTCGCCTTCCGCCATAAAAAGTCGGGCCTTGTCTCTGTGCTTTTTCTCGGCAAGAGATGCAGCAAAAACAACAAAAGGATTCTGTCTGCTCGTGATAATATCAGCTTGAAAAACCAAGAAATAAGTCCTCCTAAAATTGTGAAATTATAAAGAAAAACCCGGTAGAACCGGGTTTTGATCTTAAAGGGCAGCCTTTGCCTTTTCAACAATCGCTGCGAATGCTTCCTTGTCGTAAACTGCGATCTCAGCCAGCATCTTGCGGTTCAGGTCAATGCCTGCCTTCTTGAGGCCATGCATAAGCGTGGAGTAGTTGATACCACATACCTTAGCCTGTGCCGAGATACGGGTGATCCAAAGAGAACGGAAATCTCTCTTCTTCATCTTACGTCCTGCGAATGCATAGTTGCCGCTCTTCATAACGGCTTCTTTCGCCATCTTAAAGTGCTTGCTCTTAGAACCCCAGTAGCCCTTTGCAGCCTTCAGAACACTCTTTCTTCTTTTGCGCGTCATGATCGCGCCTTTAACTCTTGCCATTGTGATTTTCCTCCTGTATTCTTATTTGCCGCAATTACTTCTGAATCAGATATTTTACGGTAGGTGTCATGCTTGCGCTGAGAATGCCGCCCTTGCGAAGCTGTCTTTTACGCTTTGCGGTCTTAATACCCAGCTTATGACGGCGGTCGGTATGGTTCATCTTAACCTTACCGGAAGCGGTTACTGAAAATCTCTTTGCAGAGGCTTTATGCGTTTTGATCTTTGCCATTTTCTTTGCTCCTTCTTATACTCATTGATTTATCTTACAAATTCAAGCGAATCTATAAACAAAATTACTTTTTGCCAAGAGGACTGATCGTGACAGACATAAATCTGCCCTCGAGAACAGGCTTCTTTTCGGAAGCGCCAACATCTTTGCAAGCCTCCTCAAAGCGCTCGAGAACCTCACGTCCAAGATCAGTGTGCGCCATCTCGCGTCCCTTGAAGCGAAGCACGGCACGTACCTTATCGCCGCCCTGCAAAAACTTGCAAGCCTGATTGACACGCGTGTCAAAATCATGCTTATCAATGCGGCAGGAAAGCTGGATCTCCTTCACACGGATGACCTGCTGCTTTTTCTTGGCTTCCTTTTCTCTTTTGTCGCGCTCGAAACGGTACTTACCGTAATCCATCGCGCGGCAGACCGGGGGCTCAGCGTTAGGTGCCAAAAGTACAAGATCAAGCTCACGAGAATAAGCATATTCCTTCGCGCTGTTCAAGTCCATAATACCGAGTTGCTCACCCTCACTGCCAACCAATCGAACCTCTTTTGCCTTGATCTCGTCATTGATCTGCAATTCTTTTGCCGTGCTAATAACCGTGCACCTCCAAAAACAAAAAATACGTACAGAATCATCCGTACGTATACTACCTCCACCATCCAAAGCGACGCGGAGAGATCGTATTGACCGTATGCACCTTGTGATACGGTGAGAACGGATGTTCTGCTTCTTTTTCAGGTGGTTCTTAAAACCCACGCAGTTATAATACCACACCCGCGATCACTTGTCAATAGTTTTTTGATTTTTTTTTATTTTTTTTGCCTTTTTGGAAAAATTCTATTTTTTGTACAATAAAAAGGAGAAAAAATTGTTCAAAATTACACTTTACAAATTGAAAAAGATGCGGTATAATAATGCTCAAGACACACTGTGGAAGTCCACCGAAATATCAATCTTATGATATCCTTACGGAGAAGGTACTTTTGCAGGCCATTTGAGGGAGGCATTTCACCATGCCTCTTTTTCTTTTTTTCCGTCCCCTTCTCGCCTACTTACAGAAATTCTCTTAAAAATATAAAAAAATATTGAAATTATATAGAAATTTATCTTTAAATATGTTATAATGTAATGTATGATGCTACAGATATGCCCTATCCATCTAAAAATCCGCACACTTATTATATGATTTGAGGTTTAAAATGTCATCCAATCATTCAGAAACGAACGATAAAATGCTTCTCCCTTTGATCCCGATCAGAGGAAACGTCGTATTCCCCGCCATCCAAACGACGCTTGAAATCTCCCGTCCCTTCTCCCTGAAGGCTTTCAGCGTCGCCGCGGCATCCGATGGGATCTTGTTTTTAACGGCACAAAAAGACCCCTCCGTAGAATCCCCCGAGGAGCGTGATCTTTATAAGATGGGAACCGTCGCCGTCATTAAGCAGGTCTCCCGCACTCCCGACGGCACCCTTTCCATCACCTTTGAAGGGAAATGCCGTGCACGCCTTTGCGGCGTCATCCCCGATGAAGATTACCTGCACGCCTCCGTCCTTTTGCGTCCGTCACAGCCCGAGGAATTTGATTCGCCCGACCAAAACCATCTCGCATCTGTTAAAAGAGAAATCTTCAAGCGACTTGATTCCTTGAGACAGAATCACCCCGCCCTTACCGACGAGTTTTATAATTCGGCAAAGGCACTCAATTCGAACGGCTTTTTGTGCGATTTCATTGCCTCAAGCATCCTCATCGTTCAGAAAAACAAGCAAAAGATCCTCGAATGTCAGAACCCATACCTACGTCTTGAGCGTCTGCTCTCCATTTTGGACGAGGAAGAAAAGCTCATCCGCTTCGAGCACGACGTTCACCGTCGCGTCAAGGAGAATCTCGAGGAACATCAAAAAGAATACTACCTGCGGGAACAGGTAAAAATCCTTCAGCAGGAGCTTGGTGAAGACGAAGACGAGATTGAAGAATACGCAGGAAAGATCGAACGCTGCGGCGCCGACGCTTCTGTCAAGGAAAAGCTCACGAAAGAGCTGAACAAGCTTGCAAAAACCCCATTCGGAGCTGCTGAATCCGCAGTTCTTCGCAATTATCTTGACACTTGTCTTGAGCTTCCCTGGAATCAGTTTTCCCACGAAAAAGCCGACGTGAAGAGCGCAGAAAAGATCTTGAACGACGATCACTTCGGCCTTGAAAAGGTAAAGGAAAGAATCCTTGAATTTATCGCCGTAAAGCAGCTCTCCCCCGAGGTTAAAAACCAGATCCTCTGCCTCATCGGTCCTCCTGGCGTCGGAAAAACCTCCATCGCCGCTTCTATCGCACGGGCGCTCGGCAGAAAATACGTCCGCGTCTCCCTCGGCGGCATCCGTGATGAGGCCGATATCCGCGGTCACCGCAAAACCTACGTCGGCGCAATGCCGGGCAGGATCGTTGAAGCGATCCGCTCCGCAGGCACAATGAACCCACTCATCGTTTTGGACGAGGTCGACAAGCTGACCCGTGACTCTCACGGCGATCCCTCCTCCGCGCTTCTCGAGGTCCTTGATCCCGAGCAAAACCGCTATTTCCGTGATCATTTCCTCGAAATGCCGCTGGATCTTTCCGACGCTATCTTCATCGCGACCGCCAACAACTTTGAAGCGATCCCCGAGCCCCTGATCGACCGTATGGAGATCATCAGACTCAACGCTTATTCCCGCACCGAAAAGCTCGAAATTGCCGAGCGCCACCTCGTCCGCAAGCAAATGAAGCGTCACGGTATCAACGGCAATCAGATCCGCATCCAAAGAGACGCACTCCTGCTTGTGATCGATTCCTACACGGCAGAAGCAGGTGTCCGCAATCTTGAACGTGAAATTGCGTCCCTCTGCAGGAAGGCGGCAAAGGATCTCGTAGACGGCAAAACGCGTCGCATCACGATAACGCCGGCACAGGTCACAGCCTACCTCGGCAAGCCAAAATTCCATCCCGAAAAAATTGAGGAAAACGATGCTGTCGGTCTCGTCAACGGCCTCGCTTACACGCAAGCAGGCGGCGATCTTTTGAAGGTCGAAACCGTTATCGTCCCCGGCAAAGGCAACGTTGAGCTGACAGGCTCACTTGGCGACGTCATGAAGGAATCCGCGCGCATAGCAATCAGCTATATCCGTTCGGTCGCAGACCGTTACGGAATTCCCGCCGATTTTGCAACCACGAAGGATATACATATCCATTTCCCCGAGGGCGCGATCCCGAAGGACGGTCCCTCTGCCGGCGTCACGATGACGACCTCGATCCTCAGCGCGTTAACCGGACGCCCCGTATATCGCGACGTTGCAATGACCGGTGAGATCACGCTTCGCGGTCGCGTTCTGCCCATCGGCGGACTGCGCGAAAAAACGATGGCAGCGTACAAGGGTAACGTAAAAACCGTCCTTTTCCCGCGTGAGAATACCCGCGATCTTGACGAGCTCGACCGGGAAGCTGCCGCAAATCTCCGTATGATTCCCTGTGACACGATCGAGGACGTCCTTGCAGTCGCCCTCTGCCCCATTGATCCGCCCTGCGAGGAAAAAATCGATTTCTGCCAAGGAATTCCCCTGAAAAACGATCCTCATCCAGCACGTCAAGTTCTCTGAAGGAGTAAAAAATGAAATTAAATCTGAATCGTGCCGATCTGAAAATGAGCGCTGGAAATCTTCGTCAATTCCCGTCCGACGTACGTCCGCAGATCGCCTTCAGCGGTCGCTCAAACGTCGGAAAAAGCTCGTTGCTCAATACTCTGCTCGGACGCAAATCACTGGCACGCGTCAGCTCCTCCCCCGGAAAAACGCTGACCGTCAACTTCTACGACGTTGACGGAAAGATCTATTTCGTCGACCTTCCGGGCTACGGCTTCGCAAAACGCTCCGCAGATACGAAATCAAGCTTTTCAGAGGTCACCGATGCCTACTTCACCAAAAACCCGATGCGGGATCAGATCTCCCTCATTCTGCAGCTGGTAGACGTCAGGATCGGCCCGACCGACGACGACAAAATGATGATCTCATATCTTGAAAGCACGGGTCTCCCCTTTCTCGTCGTCGCCACGAAGGCAGACAAGCTAAGCAAAACCGCGATTGAGCACGCAATTGAAGCGATCAGGGCCGCACTCCCCGAGCTTCCCGACCTGACGGTCATCCCCTTCTCCTCCATCTCACGTATTGGAAAAGATGAGGTCTGGCGAGAAATTTACAAGGTATTACCTTAAGGAACCGATTATGATTGATCAACTGATTGTGTATATTTTAACGATCCCCGCCGTCTTGATCGCACTCGTCGTGCACGAGTGCGCGCACGGATTCGCCGCCTACAAGCTCGGCGATCCGACCGCCCGTAACCTCGGCAGGCTCACCTTAAATCCCTTGCGCCACCTCGACCCCATCGGAACGGTCTGTATGATCGTCTTCCACTTCGGTTGGGCGCGACCCGTACCGATCAACGCGCGCTATTTCAAAAAACCGCGCAGAGATATTGCCCTCACTGCAATCGCGGGTCCCGCCTCAAATCTTCTGCTTTCTTTTATCGGCTGTTTTTTCTATCTTTTGATTCTGAATATCCGTTTTTCTTCCTTCGGTCTTCTCTATGATTTCTGCTATTATTTAGCGCTTTTCCTGTATTTGTTCCACATCATCAACCTGAACCTCGCGCTCTTTAACCTCATTCCCCTGCCGCCGCTTGACGGTTCTCGCATCCTTTCCTATTTTTTGTCTCCCCGCGCCAATTATGCGCTTTACAAATACAGCAATTACTATCCCATTATCCTGATCGCCGTCTTCTGGCTTTTAAGCCGACTCGGCATCAGCCCGCTCGCTTTCCTTTCTAATTTTTTATCGGAGCTGATGATCCGACTTTTCTACTTACTTCCCATTTTTTAATATGAACACCGTAAGGATCTAAAAATGACGAACACACAGATCAATTACCATTTGGACGCATACGACGGCCCGCTCGACCTTCTCTTGACCCTGGTGCAGCGCAACAAGGTCAATATAGCGGAAATTCCGATTCTTGAGATCTGCGACCAATATCTCCAATTCATCTCCGAGGTTCAGGAGATGAATATGGAGGTCACAAGCGAATTTTTAGTTATGGCAAGCGAGCTTTTGCTGATCAAGAGCCGCATTCTCCTCCCCAAGACGGGAGAAGATGAGGACGGCGAAAAGCCGGGCGCGCAGATCATCGACGCCCTTTTATTGCTTCAGAAGGCAAAGCAGGCAGCCGAAGAAATGCGCCCCCTTTACGTTGAGTATTCGGGAAGACTTGCGAAGGATATCGATGAGATCCCACCCGAAAAGGGCTTCCCCCTCGGCCTTGACCCCACTCTTTTAACACGCGCCCTCAACACGATGCTGGTCCGCCTGCGCAATCAGCAGGAGCGCAGACCCACCACGCTGATCAACCCCTTGATCAAAACGAAGGTTTATTCGGTTGAAGAAAAGATCGGAACCGTTATCGATCTGTTGACCGAAAACGAACGCGCCTCTCTCTTCTTTTTACTGAAGGATGCCGAGGAAAAAAGCGAGCTGATCGCTACGTTCATGGGCATTCTTGAGCTCATTAAGATCGGGCGCATCCTGATTTGTGAGGAAGAAGACGGCATTGAATCGGATCAGTACGAGCTACTCGTAAAATTCCGACTGAATCCCGACTACGTCCCGCCCGAATCCCCGACGGAAAGTGAATTTGAAAACGATGGAGAACTTCAAGATGGAAACAACGGAAACGATGACGGCACAAGCGCAGATGTCTGAGCAAAACGCCGGAGTAGAGGCGCTTGAAAAAATCGACGAGATCATCGAGGCGATCCTTTTCGCCGCAGGACATCCCGTCACCTATACCCAGCTGGCGAAGGTATTTGACATCTCGCCAAGCCTCGCACGACAGCACGTCGAGGATTATGCGGATCGCTACAATGCCTCGCCGCTTCCGCGCGGCGTCATCCTCGTCACCTTTGAGGATTCCTGTCAGCTTTGCACTAAGCAGCAATATCTGACCTATATTCGGGAGGCACTCGGAATCCGCAGAAACGGAACGCTTTCCAATTCTTCGATCGAAACGCTTGCAGTCATTGCCTACAATCAGCCCGTTACCCGTGCATACGTTGATACGGTCCGCGGTGTCGATTCAAGCTATGCGCTCTCCTCCCTGCTTGAACGCAAGCTCATCGAGGCGAAGGGGCGCGTTGATGCCCCGGGGCGGCCGATGCTTTACGGCACGACGGAGGATTTTCTCCGTTGCTTCGGAATCCGCTCTCTGAGCGAGCTGCCGGGAATCGACTCGGGAGATGCAGTTGAGATCCTGACCCGTCTCGAACGGCAAACGAACGAAGCGCTACACGGCGTTGACAAGGATCAGCTCACCATGGACGATTCCCTTCTGGCGCTTGACCGAGAAAAGGAAGGTCTTCCTGACAGCACAGAGGTCGCTGAATCGGAGGAAAGCTTTGAAAGCACCGCAGAGGGATCTCAGGAATAAAAAAACCGAAAAAGGAGAGATCGGATGTTAGCGCTGTCTATCGTATTGGCAACTCTACTACTTCTCTTTCTGCTCCTTCTGTTACCGATTCGTTTTCATATCACATATAGGACCGATGATGAATTGCCCCGCGTCCGTTTGCAGATCCTTTTCTTTCGCCACACGCTTTTCCCGCAAAAGGAAAAGAAGCTGAAGCTCCGAGGCTTCCGCCACAAAAAACGACGCAAACGGAACAAAAAAACAGAGGGACGAAGCGCGAAGACCGCAACGAAAAAGAAAAAGCCGACCCAAAAACGCAGTATCCTTTCGACGCTTCGGCTGATTCAAAGGTTATTGAAGGGCATCTACTCGCGGTTTATCGGCAGACTTCATATTCGCATTGACAGATTAAAGGTCACCGTTGCCACCGACGATGCCGCAAAAACGGCAATTCTTTACGGCGGCGTTTCCCAAGCAGTGGCTTATATCCTTGCATTTTGCGAGGAGCAAAGCAACCTGCATCCAATCAAGGAAAAGGATGTTTCGGTCTCTGCAGATTTTTTGAGCGACAAAACGACGGCTGACATCCGCATCTGTCTTTGGCTACGGCTCGCCACGGCACTCCATTTACTGCTACGGCTCGCCTTAAACCTTGTAACCAACAAACAAAAATCTAAAAACACACGATCATAAGATTGGGAGGTACTAAAATGGCTGAAAACAAAATCAGTGAAATTTTGGGTGAATCGATCGAAAGCTTGAAGCAATACGCCGATGCGGAAACCGTCATCGGTCAACCGATCACGACCCCTGACGGCACAACCGTGATCCCCGTATCAAAGATATCAATGGGCTTTGCATCCGGCGGACTCGATTACGCAGGTAAAAAAGCGGCGACAGCCGTCGGCGTATCACATTTCGGCGGTGGAGGCGGAACGGGTGTCACCATTTCCCCCGTCGCGTTTCTCATCATTTCACCCACGGGTGGATTTGATCTTCTGCCGATCACCTCAGGCAATGACTCCTCCTCAACGGTTGACAAGGTTGCCGCCCTGATCGAGCGGTCTCCCGATATTTTACAGCGTCTGAAGGACGTTCTGTCCAAGGACAAAAAGAAGGACGAGACATCGGAGGAAAAGGACGAAGCCGCAAAATAACAGCTTTGCTATTTTTTGCACGCTATATTTTTCTTCTTTTTTCACATAGTAACCCTGAAGTCTATTCTGGAGGTTGCGGTGAAAAAAAGCATTTTATCCCTTCTTCTTATCGCCGTTTGTCTTCCACTCGCGCTTTTTACCGTTACGCTTCGCGCCCAAGGCTTGGAGGATGGGGATCTTTCTGCCAAAAGCGCAGTTTTGTATGAGCCGAGTGAACAGATCATACTCTACGGCAAAAATATCGACGCACGCCTTCCTATGGCAAGCACGACAAAGATCATGACGGCACTTCTGGCCCTTGAGCGCTCCTCCCCCGACGCCATCGTCACGGTTCCGAAGGAGGCGGTCGGAATCGAGGGTTCCTCCCTATATTTGGAGGAAGGTGATAAGTACCGCTTGATCGACCTCGTTTATGCGCTGATGCTGCAAAGTGCCAATGACGTTGCAACAGCGCTTGCCATTTCGATCGGCGGCACTACGGAGGGCTTTGCGGAGCTGATGAACCAGCGCGCCGCCACGCTTCGTATGAAGGATACGCACTATAAAAATCCACACGGTCTTCACGACGAGGAGCATTATACGTCCGCTCGCGATCTCGCTATTCTATGCGGTGCGGCACTTGAAAATCCCCTCTTTGCGCAGATCGTATCAACCTATCGAAAGGTCATCTCACCCGTTAACCGTTCGGTCGTGAAGGTGCTTGTCAATCATAATAAGCTGCTGCGTGTTTGCGACGGCGCGATCGGCATCAAAACGGGTTATACGAAGACCAGCGGTCGCTGTCTTGCGGGCGCGGCGATCCGTGACGACCTTACGCTGATCGCCGTAACGCTTGACGCGCCAAACGATTGGCAGGACCATGCGCGGCTTTTTGAATACGGATTTGAAAATTTTGAAAACCGGCTTTTAGCATCCACGTATGAAATCGCGTTTGAGGTCCCCGTTATCAACGGGCGTGCGGCATCAGTCCTCTGCTCCAACGACGAGGACGTTTACGCAGTCCTTCCGCTTTCCGATCAGGAGGTGGAGGCAGAGGTCTTTCTGAACCGATTTGCCACTGCACCGATCCGCACAGGTCAGGTGCTCGGGCACGTTGTTTTCAAGATCGGCGACCGTGAGCTTGCATCGGTCGATCTGACCGCAAAGCAAGCGATCCCCGAAAAGAAATATAAAAAAGGAATATTTGATTTTTTCAAATAAATCGACTATGGAACCGATCAGACTCCAAAAGTATTTTACAGACTGCGGCGTATTATCAAGACGCGCCGCGGAGCATGAGATCGAAGAGGGGAACGTGACCGTCAACGGGAAACGTGCGCAGCTCGGCGACAAGATCACACCTCACCGCGATGCCGTGGTCTGGAACGGACAAAAGGTTCTTCCGCCCGCACGCAATCAAGAACACGTCTATCTGATGTTGAATAAGCCGCGTGGCTACGTTACGACGACAAGTGACCCCGAAGGACGCAAATGCGTCATCGATCTTCTTGAAGGGATCGATGCACGCGTCTACCCCATCGGCCGCCTTGACAAGGTTTCCGAGGGGCTCCTGCTTCTGACAAACGACGGCACGCTCGCCAATCTCTTGACCCATCCCAAACACAGTATTCCAAAGCTCTACCGCGTCAAGGTCGCGGGAGAAGTAACCGACGCACAAATGAAAACGCTGACCTCCCCGCTCGTAATCGACGGATACAAGATCAAGCCCGTGGAGATGACGAAGGTCAGCAGTGACGAGAGCGGCACGGTTTTGAAAATGAAGCTTTATGAGGGGCGTAATCGCCAGATCCGCAAGATGTGCGAGCAAGCGGGGCTCACCGTTCGCCGTCTCAATCGGGTCGCGATCGGAAATTTGAAGCTGAACGCCTTACCCGTCGGAAAATGGCGCTATCTTGACCAAAAAGAAGTCGAATATCTCTACAAGAATGCAAAGTGAGGATACTATGTTAATTATCAAACCCGTTCAGAGCAAGGAACTGCAAAAGGAGTATTGCGCCGCTTGCGGTGTACAGTACCGCCCCGACGCCCTCTGCTACGCCGCCCACGTCGACGACGTATTTACAGGTATCTCACAATTTACGATGAACGACGATTACGGATACGTATACGATCTCGTCCTCGTTCCGGGAATTGAAGATTTTGAAGCGATCTTTATTATGGGACGGGCAACCCTGAACTTTATCGATCTGCGCGGCGTGCATATGGCTCGCTGTCGCAAGGACGCAGGTGACCCTCGCATCCTGAAGGCTGTTGGCTTTCGCACGGAGATCGGCGAGGATCTGGAAGCGGACCTTCACGGAATGTTCGACGGCAGTCACTGCGAATCAAAGCATCAATAACCCTACTTAAATAGAAAAGCTCCGACAGATCCTTCGGTCTGTCGGAGCTTTTCTTGTTCAGTTTAATATAAGTCAGAACTGCTCTGCCGCTTTTTTCTCTGCCAGATCAAGCTTCTCAATGGCGTCGTTGATCGACGTACCAAGCACGATCGCACAGTCATTTTCGATGATGATGACAGGCTTTTCAAGCGAGATCTCCTTGGAAAACAGCTTCGGCTGCATCACCGAGGCACCAAAAGGAAAGCGTTCGATCCCCTCAAGCGTGCTTGCGGTACAAGCCGATACCATCATGGCCTCGGGGAGTGCGATCATAATCGATTTTACGTTCGGTTGCTCCTTGTAGATGGCTTGATGCAAAAGAGCGGAGCGTGAGGGCTCTTTTCCGCTTTCACATTGCTCGCCCGTCACCAGAACCAATTCGTGCGGTTTTACACTCGCGCGGTCAAAATCGCGCGGCGTAATCAGGAAGGAGTCCTCAGACAACCGAACCGAAAGCGTTCCCTGCGCAATCGAAAAAAGCCCTTTCTCACAGCAGCGACGGACACACTCCGCAAGATATTCGCGCATTTCAGATTCAACCGAATCCTGCGGACGGCGCTGAAACTTTACAAGCGGCGGCGTGACCTTCAGATTATGAACCGTAATATGCTTTTCGGAAAGAAAGCGAACGGCAAGCCCCGCACGCTCAGCACGTGAACCGGCACGTACGCATCGCATAAGATTCTGATAACGGATATGCGCGTCCTTTGGACTCTTTCCGATCACGAAAATCCCGTATTCCTTTGAAATGAAAACGCTTCGGTCGGAAAGAAGAAACGATGCAAACGTGTCACGCACGAGCTTTCCGCATTGGATAGCGGTCTCCGGCAAAAGGTTTGGGTTCGGCAGCCTACCGCTTTTTTCATAGCCGCCAAGCTGCGAGCGATCAAAATGAAAAACCGTGAAAACGTCTCTTCTGGATTCGTAGATTTCAAGATGGAGACCGATCTCCGGATCAGAGGTTCCATCTTCTTCTATCACGCATACGGTATCACGCGCATCGGTTCGTATAGCCATTACCGTGCCGTCATCCTCGAAGACGGTCGCGCCGATCAAGCCGCGAAGTTCTGCGGTGTACCTCACCAATTCCTGTGCTGTCTTACTGTTTTTCAGTTCCATAGTCATTTCAGCTCCACAACGGTCACGCCGAGATCACCCTCACCGTATACACCGTTACGATAGCTCTCGATTCTCCTATCCTTTTTCAAATTCTGTTGAATGGCCGTGCGCAACGCACCCGTTCCTTTACCGTGAATAATGCGGACCGATTTCACGCCGGCAACCATCGCGTCGTCTAAATACTTATCGATCATAAACCAAGCGTCATCGCCGATATTTCCACGCACGTCGATCTCGGGCTTAAAATTCACGATCACCGTCTTGCGGACGTCGCCGTGCTTGCGTTTTTCTTCTTTTTTGTGCTTGATCGGAGCATCCAGAAGGCGTAGCTTATCAAGCGGCACCTTCGCACGCAGAATGCCCGATTTGACGGCAACCATATTTTTCGCGTCGGGAAGTGCCGTTACCTCCCCCTCCTGACCGAAGCTTACGAGGAAAACGAGATCGCCGATCTTCAAAGGACGCGGCAACGTGTAGGGTGCGGAAAGGTCGATCTCATTCACGTCGAGCGCGGCGTATTGCCCTTCACCGTTTTTGAGCTGTACCCGTATTTCGCGACGTGCATTTTCAAGCTCTGCGGCACTGCGCTCCTTTTCCTGTTTTTTACGGATATCCTCAAGCTGCTTAAATACAAATTCGCTTGTAGCTCTCGCGCTGTCAAGAAGCTGCCTTGCTTTTTCCTTAGTTTTCTCGATTTCTGCCTCTGATTTTCCGATGCGTTCCTTTAACTCTTTCTCGGCATTGGCGCGGTAGCTCTCGTATTCGCGGCGCTCCTTCTCAGCGAGTTCACGGTCACGCTCCATCTCGATACGTGCCGCCTCCAGTTTTTCGATCACCGTCTCAAACTGGCGGTTTTCATCCGAAATCAGGTCACGGGCAAAGGATACGATTTGTTGCGGCAATCCTATTTTCTCGGAAATAGCGAAGGCGTTCGACTTTCCGGGCGTTCCGATAATCAGACGGTAGGTCGGGCGCAGGGTCTCTATGTCGAATTCGCAGGAGGCGTTTTGTACGCCGTCGGTATCCAGCGCATACGCCTTCAGCTCAGCATAGTGCGTAGTCGCCGCGGATAACGCTCCCATTTTTCGGCACGCACTCAAAATAGCAATGGCGAGCGCCGCTCCCTCAACGGGGTCCGTGCCGGCGCCAAGCTCGTCAAAAATCACAAGAGAGCGCGAAGAGACCTCCTTGAGAATATTGACGATATTGACCATATGTGCGGAAAAGGTCGACAAGGATTGCTCAATGCTCTGCTCGTCACCAATATCGACCAGGATCTCTTCAAATACGCAAAGCTCCGAGGACTCATCCGCGGGGATCTGAAGTCCCGACTGAGCCATCAGGGCGAGAAGACCAAGCGTCTTCAGCGTTACTGTTTTACCACCCGTATTCGGACCCGTTACGATCAACGTATCAAAATCAACGCCGAGAGAAACCGAGATCGGAACGACCGTTTCACGCGGCAGTAACGGATGTCTTGCATTGATCAGCGAAATATGCTTCCCCTCCGTAAGGACGGGAGCGGTCGCCCGCATTTCCTCGGCAAGCGTCGCCGCCGCGAAATAGAAAGCAATATCCGTAATGTTCATATAATTCAAACGGATCGAATTTGCAATTCCGGAGACCTCAAGCGAAAGCTCGGAAAGAATGCGGTCGATCTCGTACTGCTCCTTGATCTGGAGCGCGCGCAGCTCGTTGTTTGCTTCTACCACCCCCATCGGCTCAATGAAAACCGTCGAGCCGGAGGATGAGGTATCGTGCAAAAGTCCCTTGATCTCATTTCGATACTCGGATTTTACGGGAATCACGTAGCGACCGTTGCGGAGCGTTACGATATTTTCCTGCAAATACTTCGTTTTTCCGCCGTTTATAAAGCTCTGTAACGTATCCTTGATCTTGTTGTTTGCGCTTCTTATCTTTCGGCGCACGTCAGCGAGCATCGGACTCGCCTCGTCGGCAATGGTATCCTCCGCAATAATTGCACGGGAAATTTTGTCCTCGAGCGTGCGGCAGGAAAGCAATCGTGCAAAGACCTCGTCAAGTGAAGTCTCAAACAGCCGATCGGTATGGATATAATCCAAAAGCAGACGCGTACTGCGCAAAAGTGCCAGCACCTCCAGAAGATCCCGTGTAGAAAGCACGGCGCCCTTCTCTGCGCGCTCTGCGGCATCTAACGCCGCCGCAGTTCCGCCAAAGGCGGGATAACCCTTAGCGCACAAAAGACGGCGCGCATCGGCGGTTTTAGCTTGGCGGCGTCGGACCGTATCAATATCGTCCGACGGCAAAAGATTTCTCGCCTTGTTTTTCGCGCCGTCGGTCTGGGCGCAGGCAACAAGCATTTCCGTAATCTTGTGGAATTCAAGCGTTTCCAAAGATTTTTGCGTAAATAACATTCTTATCTGTTAACCTCTTTGTAAAAATCAAGCGTTTTGAATCCACGCTCCAGGTGATTGAGCAGATACTTTTCTCCCGCAATCGCGAAGAAACGCTCGTTTTCGGCGGATAGCGGAAAGGATAGCAAACGCTTAAGATCTGCGGTAACGGCGTACTCAACGGCGAATCGTACTTCCTCGGGCAGTACGCAGATGATCCTTGCGTGTGTCGCTTCGTATTCATCTAAGGGACCGTTGGAATGCAGAGCCTCATCCTCCTCGTGACAATGCTCACAAAGGATCGTGCCGTTCATAACGTCAAGAAAATAGGTCGTGCTGCTTTTTGCGCAACGGCTACAGCACGCAACGCTCGGCATAAAGCCGAGGATCGAGGCGGCGCGTATTTCAAACGCCCCCTTGATCTTTACAAAGGGGACGGTTCCCTTTGCGATCGCATAAAGCGAGTTGAGGGTCAAGCGTAAAAGCTCAACGTCCGCCTGCTCCTCCATCACGACGTCGGATATGACCTCGCAAATATAGGATGCAAGCGCCATCTTCTGAAGGTTTTCCCGCAAAGGATAAAAGGATTCGATCGGCTCTGCCTCTTTGATCCAATAACGGTCACCCTTTTTATATAACGAGAAGTTGCTGAAGCAGAACTGCTGAGAGGACGCCATATGCTTACTCTTCAGAATACGGCTGCCCCGCGCATAGACCGTCACCTTGCCGTACCGCTCGGTAAACAGGTCAAGCAGTCTGTCATTGTCCTGCAGATCGACCGTACGGATCACAAGACCGTTGACGTCATTCAAATACTCACTCATCGCGATCGTTGTACCCGAAATTGTTCAAAATAAAATCACTGTCTCGCCAATTTTCCTTGACCTTGACCCACAGATCAAGAAACACACGGATACCAAAAAACTTTTCCATATCCTCACGCGCTCGTGTGCCGATCAACTTGAGGGTCGCACCGTGCTTTCCGATAATGATCCCCTTGTGGGAATCCTTTTCACAAAAGATCTCTGCACGGATCTTTAGAGTCTTCGGGGATTCCGCAAACTCCTCGATCGCAACAGCCGTACCGTGCGGGATCTCCTCCTCCAGCGTGCGCAATATTTTCTCGCGAATCATCTCTGCCGCGATCTGGCGCTCAGATTGATCCGTAACGATATCGTCGGGGAAAAACCAAACGCTTTCACCAAGATAACGCTCACATTCCGAGACGACGGTGTCGACGCCCTTTCCGCTCTTGGCAGAGATCGGAACGACCGCGTCGAAATTGTGGTACTCGGAATAAGCAGAGATCGTCTTTGCAACGTTTACGGCATTCACGGCGTCGATCTTATTGATGACAAGTATAGAATCAAGCCCCGAGGACTTGATCTTCGATAGGATCTCCTTTTCAATGTCTCCAACCTCCTCGCGCGGCTCCACCACGAGAATGGCGGCGTCAGCATTGCCAAGCGTATCGCCGACGGTCTTGACCATAAAATCGCCGAGCTTGGTGCGCGGACGGTGTACTCCGGGGGTATCCAAAAATACGAATTGATTCTCCCCTGTGGTATGAATACCCGTAATACGGTTTCTCGTCGTCTGCGGACGCTTGGAAACGATCGCGATCTTTTCTCCGAGGATCGCGTTCAAAAGGGTGCTTTTTCCAACGTTCGGTCTGCCCACAATTGCAATAAAAGCTGTCTTTTTCATAGCCTGTCCTTATTCAATGTCCAAATATTCAATGATCTTCTTCTGCTTGCGGCACATCAGCTCGTCCTCCTCATCGGAAAGCTCGTGGTCATATCCGAGAAGATGAAGCGTCGAATGCACGCAAAGAAATGCCGCCTCACGCAAAAAGGAATGCGACAGCTCCTCCGCCTGCTCCCTTGCGCGCTCAAGCGATAAAACGATATCTCCAAGCGGGATCGGCTCTACGTCAAGCTCCGAGATCTCCTCGTCCTCGCCATAGATTGGAAAGGAAAGCACGTCGGTTGCCCGATCGATCTCTCTGTGCTTACGGTTCAATTCCTTAATATATGCATTGTCGCAAAAGGTAACGGATACCTCGGCGTCCTTTTCAAAGCACTCAAAATCAAGCGTCGCCTCGATCGCGCGCCGCACCGTAATTTTCAGCTCGTAATCAATTCCCGTAGGGTCTCCCTCTGCCGCAAAATATATTTTCAGTTTTCGTCCTATCTGTGGATAATGCTTCATTTCTTTCCCTCCGTGCGCGGCGCCGTGCGGTAAATTCCGCGGCCTTGCCTTGCGCCTTCATTTGCTCTCTCATATTGATCGTATGCCATAATGATCTTTTGTACCAATCGGTGGCGGACCACATCGCGCTCCGTAAAGCGGTGCGTTGCGATGCCGTCGATATTTTTGAGGATCTGCGTTGCAACCGACAGTCCGCTTTTCTTTCCAAACGGCAGATCGGTCTGACTCAGGTCTCCGTTGACCACCGCCTTTGAATTCTGTCCGATACGCGTCAAGAGCATTTTCATCTGCTCAGGCGTCGTATTCTGCGCCTCGTCGAGGATGATAAAGGAATCGTCAAGCGTACGTCCGCGCATATATGCAAGGGGGGCGATCTCAATCACGTTCTTTTCAAGCTGACGTGCAAAATTCTCAGCCCCGAGCATTTCGTACAAAGCATCGTACAGCGGTCGCAAATAGGGGTCGATCTTACTCTGCAGATCTCCCGGCAAAAAGCCGAGCTTCTCTCCCGCCTCCACCGCAGGACGCGTCAGGATAATGCGGCTGACCGTCTTATTACGGAGTGCTTCGACCGCCATCGCAACCGCCAGAAAGGTTTTACCCGTTCCCGCAGGGCCAACGCCGAAAATAACGGTATTCTTACGGATCAATTCTACGTATTTCTTTTGACCGACTGTTTTGGGTTTGATCGGCTTTCCTCGGGTCGTCAAGCAGATCACGTCATGCTCCAGCGTCCCGACAAGCTCGCTTTGTCCGTCGGATGCCATCGCGATGACGTAGTCAACGCTCTGTTCGCTTAGAACCTCCGTATCGCTTGCCATCTGCTTCAGGCATTCAAGCGTGGCAACAGCCTTCTCTACGGCATCCTCCGCGCCAACGACCGTGATCACGTCACCGTCTGCGCCCTCCTTGCTCCCACCGTTTGAGAGCTTGACGCCAAGCTGCTCCTCAATTCTACGTGCGTGTGCATCGCAGGTACCGAACAGTACGGAGGTCACCGTACTGGAAGCGGTATATACCTTTTTTTCTGCCATTCAAAAATCCTTCGTTATTCTGTAACCTTAAATTTCTGTTCTACTGCAATATTCTGAATACAAACCAGCTCTGCCGTCAATCGATAGCCGTTTGGTGTGAACTCACCGATAAGCTTCCGCTCCAAAAGGTGTCCGTCTGCCAAGACCTCGCGAAGCCTCTGATTCAAGGCAGCGTTGGCGGCAAGGATCATTTCGGCATCGGTCAATCTTCTTACCGTATTCTTATATTGCACGGCGACCGTTTGCTCGAAAAAGATCGGAAGCGGAACACCCCCCAGCAAGCTCAATCGGTCCCTCTTATATATTGTATCATAACTTGTATCTAAATTTCCAGTATCTTTGTAAATATTTATAAAAATTCCGTAAAAATCAATGCTGAATTCACGCAAATCTTCCTCAAATCTTTCCTTTTTCAAACACTCATATGGGATCTCAACCGTTATTTCGCGGCGAACGATCCCCATCACTCGTCCCTTCGCCTGCAAATACGAGGTTTTCGTCGGTCCCTCGACCACCCCGCTGACCAAAAGATCCCCCTTTTTAACGCTCTGCCCTTTCATTCGCACGACCTTCCCGCGCACCACCTCGATCCCCTCCACGACCGCATCCTCCCCCGCCACGAGGTTCGCTCCGTAGATGGGATCATTCTTTTCTGCACTACTTTGGTCTTTTTCGAGCACTTCGACGTATGCAACATTTCCCTTGATGTTGATGCTTGCCCACGACAGCTCCTTCTTGTTCTGTAAAAGCTTGATTGCGATCGCATCTGTATCTATTTTTGAATGAAACGTACCGATCGAAAGACCGACGTCCGAAAGCGCACTCACGATCTCGTTTTCGCTTATATCTGTATTTCCTTTGACGCGCACGTCCCAGATGGTTCTGCCCGAAAATATCACCAGAAAAGTAAATATTATTACCCCTAAAAGAAGACCAACTCGCATTCTGTAGCGTTGAAGAACGGGGACGAGCCCTCGTTTTTTTACATAGATCGCTTGAATATGCTTCTCATCTAAAGAAGCTTTGAGAATCGGCAATGCGCTCAAAAAGACGCGCACGGAAAAGCATTCCCCATCCGTTCGGTAGCCAAAGGTACCGATCTGATTGCGAAGCAAGAGATTATAGATCTCTACGCGATCCTCGCAGCAAAAAGAAAGCTCGGCATACCCGTGCATTAGAGAAAGCAAGGAATGCCTCATAAATTTTCCTCCCGCTGGTGGAAGTCAACCGAATCGACCCGACCGAAGATTCGTACAGCACCGCTGTAATAGGTATTGCAATTGAGCGATTTGCCAAGGACAGAAATATATTCTCGACTTTTCATTTGAAGCACGATCCGATCGTCCGTATACGCAACGATCCGTCCCACACCGCACAGTAAAAGTGCAATCTGTCCGTCCGATCTGCACTCCGCTTCAACGCGTGCCGAGAATGGCGTAGGTATATGCCGTCTTTTTTCGTTTTTTTTCCTCTCCACGAGCCAGCCCCCTGTCATAATATCACTTTCAAAGCCGTAAGATATAACAGTTTATGAAAGGAAAAAAGTCAAGATGATAAGAAACGCCAAAAAAAGTGCCGTTTATGATCTTTTGCTTATAGCGCTTTCTCTGTTTCTCTTTTTCTATATGCTTTTTTTCGCCAAGGAAACGGTAGCGGCAATGCTCGAAGGGTTATCAATCGGAACGCTTTCCGTCGTCCCCGCTCTCTTCCCATTTATGGTGATCGCGGAGCTGTTGGCGAATTCCCCGACGCTTTCTGCCTTTTTAAAAAAGCGCGGCAGCTTGTTCTGCGCGCTCTTTTCTTTGCCCCCGGTTGGTATGATCCCTTTTTTCTTCGGTTGCCTTTGCGGCTTTCCGGTCGGGGCACGGGCGACGGCGCAGTTATTGGAGAACAAAAGCATCACGAAAAAACAGGCAGCAAAATTACTCTGTTTTTGTAATAATACGGGGCCTGCCTTCGTAATAGCCGGAATTGGGCTCGGCTTTCTTCATTCCATTCAACACGGCGTTCTCCTCTATGCTTCGCAGATCATTGCCGCACTGATCCTTGGGATCGTTATACGCAGTAAAGACGACCGAGTAGCGCCAAGCGAAATCGCAGTACCGAAAAGCCGATCCGTGGCAGATGCGATCGCAAGCAGTGCGCTTGCTGCCGTTAAGATCATCGGCTTTATCGCATTTTTCTCCGTTATTTCTACACTTCTTGGAAAATGCGTTAAAAACGGAGTTCTGCTTTGTATTATGTCCTCTTTTTTGGAAATTGGGGGCGCAGTAAGCCGAATTGCAGATTCCGCGTTTCCGATGCTTATAAAGCTGCTTCTATGCGCATTCGCCATCTCTTTTTCGGGGATTTCCGTGCATCTTCAAACCCATTCGGTTTTCTCGGTTTTCCCAATCGGTCGATTGAAATACTTTGGTTTTAAGCTGCTGCACGGCATTCTCTCCGTGGCTATCACCTCCTTGCTCCTGCCGCTCTTTCTATAAAAAAAGAATCGGAAAAATTCCGATTCCTTTAATTCATACGGCGGCGCCCCTCGACCGCGCGATGAAGCGTGATCTCGTCCGCATATTCAAGATCCCCTCCAACGGGAATACCGTACGCAAGACGCGTAACGCTCAGATCAAAGGGCTGTAAGAGCTTGGCAATATACATAGCCGTCGCTTCCCCCTCGACCGTAGGGTTCGTGGCAACGATCACTTCACTGACGCTCCCGTTTTGTATCCGCTCCAAAAGATCTTTTATATTCAACTCGTTCGGACCGATGCCGTTGATGGGAGACAGGGTTCCGCCAAGCACGTGAAACACACCGTTAAACTCGCGAACACGCTCCATGGATAACACGTCCCTGGCATCCTCGACAACGCAGATCACTCCTTGGTCACGGCGGTCGTCGGTACAGATCGGGCAGTATTCTCCGGTAGAAAGATTGTGGCAGATACGGCAGGTATGTATATTTTCCTTCACGCCGATGATCGCATCCGCAAATGCGCGCGCTTCCTCATCGGAAAAGCCAACGACGGAAAATGCCAGGCGTGCCGCCGTTTTTCCGCCAATACCGGGCAGCTTACGAAACTGTTCGATCAGCTGTTGGAGTGGCGCAATATACTCCGTCATCTCAGAACAGTCCTCCGGGCATACCGGGAATGTTCATCTGACCTGTGAGCTTCGCCATCTCCTCGTTTGAGACCTCATCAACCTTCTTGATCGCCTGATTGACTGCCGCAACGATGATGTCCGTCATCGTTTTAATATCGTCGGGATCTACGATCTCCGGCTTAACGTCAATAGAGACCAACTCGCGGCGACCGTTCATTTTGACCGTAACGACACCGCCGCCCGCAGAAACGTCATACTCTCTTGCCTCAAGCTCTGCCTGAAGATTTTCCATATCCTCCTGCATTTTTTTCAGCATTTGCATGCCACCCATACCACTATTGTTAGGAACTCTGACTTTCATATATATCCTCCATAAAACTTATTCAACCGAATTTAAAAGCTCGCCGAGAAGATCATCTTCCTTCTTCTGAGAGCATTGAATTTCAAGCGCCGTGACGGTGATTTCGCCGTCGGATTCATCTTTGATATTGCGCAAAATTGCGTTGCGTACATCCTCGCGCTCCAAAAGCTCCTTGTAGAAAGCGTTTTCAACGCAGATCAAAACACGTCCGTTCTGATCGACAAGCGCGGTTGCCGAGGAAAGCGCACCGACAAGGCTTGGCTTTGCGGCAATCATTTTTTCTGCGACCTCACTGAAGCAAGAGAGCTTGCGAAACTGCGGCTTCTCCGTCGATGACACGGGAGCGGCAGCATTCACCTCTTTTTGGGGGGCGGCGACAGGGGCAGAAGCGACCGGTATTTCCTGCTGTTGCGGCATTGCCCCCGTTCCTTCGACGCGAAGTCTTGAAACCTCATTTTCGAGCTTTACGATCCGCGAAAGCAACGCCTCGGCAGAAACGGAAAGACGCTCCTCACACATACGCGTCAAAGAAAGCTCTGCGACGGTCCGACGGGAAACACCCGGGCGCAGCATCGCAGCCTGTGCTTCTTCAAGCACGCGCGTGTGGTAAATGAGTCTTTCAAACGGGATCTTCGACGAAAGGTCAATCAACGCACTCGCTTCGACCTCGGTCAGATCCAGATATTCACCGGCATTCGGCACGGTCGCTGCAATCAGCAGATCACGATAGAAATCCGTCAGCTCCTGCCAGAAAACCGAAATGTCGCGCGAGGACATCGTAATATCGGCGATCTCCCTATATAGCGTAGGGTAATCCTTGTGAATGATTGAGTTTACTACACAAAAAAGAGAGTCTCTGTTACCAAGACCAAGCGTCTCTGCCGCGAGATCGGCATCGATTTTCTGTTTACGTCCTGCACAAAGCTCAAGAAGGCTCACAGCGTCACGCATACCGCCCTGTGCGGTTCGCGCAATGACGCGCGCGCCCGATTCATCAAGATCGATCGACTCAGATCCCGCAATCGTGAACAGCCGTTTCATGATCACGTCGGTGGTGAGACGGCGAAATTCGTAGCGCTGACACCTTGATATGATCGTGCTTGGCAATTTATGAAGCTCTGTCGTCGCCAGAATAAAAAGAACGTGCGACGGCGGCTCCTCCAGTGTTTTCAAAAGTGCATTGAAGGCACTGCCCGACATCATATGCACCTCGTCAATGATATAGACGCGGTAACGAAGCTCGGCGGGTGTAAAAACGATCTCCTCCTTGATATCGCGGACGTTGTCAACACCCGTATTGCTTGCGGCGTCCATTTCAATGACGTCGGTCGCCGTACCGTTATCGATGCTTCTGCATGCAGCGCAGGTATTGCAGGGATTTCCGTTTTGAGGATCAAGGCAGTTGACTGCCTTCGCTAAGATCTTCGCACAGCTGGTCTTCCCCGTTCCGCGTGAGCCGCAGAACAGATAGGCGTGGGAGGTCTTTTTTTCGGCAACCTGATATTTCAGAATATCCGTAACCTGCTCTTGTCCGCACACGTCGTCAAAATCGAGCGGGCGCCATTTTCGATACAAAGCGCGATACATAAAAACCTCCGTTTGTCGTTGTATAAAAAAGGAAGGCACGTAACCGAACGGATTGCGTACCTTCCGTATTCCGAACCCCGGAAAGAGCCATACACCTCAAATTCGAGCAAACCCTTATATGCGTTAACCGCCACACCTGCTCCAAACAGGCAGCCCCGCGGCACATCCGATCAGTTGCTTAATGCTGCTTGGTTCCCCACCTGACATGGTTCACAACCTCGAATTGCGCAGGACCCATTCTTCATCACAGATGAAAACGGCGCAGACCACACAAGGATAGCCCTCAATTAAGGGATTCCCCCCTGCTATAGCGGATTTCAGGTACAGGGCGCCGCTACCTCCCCGGCTAGTATGACTCCGTCCGGAGTCCGGAATACGAACATATATATTGTAACACAAAAAAAGAATATATGCAATAGAATTTTGAAATTAAATTAAAAAACCGCCGTTCGGACTGATGATTTGTCCCGTGATGAACTCGCCGCCGTCGCCAATCAAGAAGGCAACCGTTGCCGCGATCTCCGCCGGTGTACCAAAACGGCACAGGGGCGTCTGCGCGATCAGCTCCGCACGCGTATCTTCATCAAGCATTGCATTCATCTCTGTATCGATCACACCCGGGGCGACGCAATTCACCGTAATTCCCGAGGGACCGAGCTCCTTTGCCAGCGCACGTGTAAGTCCGATCAATCCCGCCTTGGTCGTTGAGTAATGCACCTCACACGATGCGCCCGTAATTCCCCAGACAGAGGAAATATTCACGATGCGTCCGAAGTGGCGACCGATCATTCCGCGTGCGCATTCGCGCGCATAAAGGAAGGGGGCGGTCAGATTGACCGAAAGGAAACGGTTCCAATCCGCGGTGCTGATATCTGTGAAAAGCTGAAAATCGGAAATTGCCGCATTGTTAACGAGAACATCTATCTGCCCTAAAATTTCTTTTGCTTTTTCGGTGGATTTCAGGACTTCCGATTCATCCTCGGCATTTGCACAGATCGGTGTGGCGCCCGTTTCAGCTGCCAGCTTCTCTGCCTTTTCCCGCTCCTTGCAATAGGTAAACACAACACGGTGTCCATCGTCGGTCAGCCGCTTGACCATCGCCGCGCCGATTCCGCGAGACCCACCCGTTATCAAAACTCCAAGTGCCATATTACGCTCCTTTTTTACTATTCTATTATACCGAAAAGAGCCTATGTTTGTCAAGTTTTTTGAATCTAAAACCGAAAATAACATTGCCTAAGACAAAAAACGGCATCATTTTTTGATTTTTTGCATAAAATACCCGTATAACAAATAAGGAGAAGCGTATGTTGAATTCCATCTCAAGCTATACCGCCAACTTCGTCTTTTTGCTACTCGGCATTGGTAGCGCACAAAGCTTTCCTCCACCGCTCGGTGCCGAGAAGGAACGTCAGCTCTTTAAAAAAACAAAGGAGGGAGACTCCGCGGCGCGCGCGAGGCTGATCGAGCACAATCTGCGTCTTGTTGCCCACATCGTTCGAAAATACTATACCTCCTATCAGAATCCCGATGAATTAATCTCGATCGGCAGTCTTGGTCTGATCAAGGCAATCGATTCCTTTGACTCTAAAAACGGCGCGCGTTTTGCCACCTATGCCTCAAAATGCATTCAAAATGAGATCCTGATGTTTTTCCGAACGCAAAAAAAGCTGTCTTGCGAGGTATCGATCCACGAAACGATCGACATTGATCGCGACGGCAATCCGCTCACCTATATCGACATTATCAGCACGGCGGATACGAGTGCTGAGGATCTGGATATGAAAATACATACGGAGCGCGCCTACGAATTAATCAACCGTGTCCTTAGCGAGCGCGAGCGACAGATCATTATTCTCCGTTACGGTCTCGGTGATAAACCCCCAAAGACGCAAAGAGAGGTTGCAACAATGCTGAGGATCTCTCGTTCTTACGTGAGCAGAATCGAAAAAAAGGCACTTGAAAAATTAAAATCAAATTTTGGGCGGTTAAAGCCAAATTTTGAAGATACGGAAGAATGATTTCTTGGTATGAACTCCTCTTTTTCGTACAAACTATATGCAGCGGAAGAACTTCCGCAAGGAAAAGAAAGGAAGTTTTATCATGATCGTTGATAAAATTGCTTTGATTCTCACCATCATCGGCGCCCTGAACTGGGGAAGCATCGGGCTGTTCTCCTTCGACATCGTGGCGTGGATCTTCGGTGGTCAGGGAGCGCTTGTCAGCCGTATTATTTACACGCTGGTGGCGTTGGCCGGCATCTGGTGCATCTCTCTGCTCTTTCGCTCCGACAGCGAAACGAACAGCATATCCGAACGTGACTAAGCGAACGCGCGGAATGTCTTCTGGCATTCTGCGCGTTTTTGTCAAAAGGGGTATTTTTTTCATTATTTTTTCAAAAAAGACTTGCTTTTTCAAAAAAGATATGATATACTCTAAGAGTCGCTTGGAGAGATGGCTGAGCTGGTCTAAGGCGCACGACTGGAAATCGTGTAACGGCTAATACCCGTTCGAGGGTTCGAATCCCTCTCTCTCCGCCAAAAACCTTGTTCTTCGGAACAAGGTTTTTGTATTTTATTAATTTTATTATAAGAACCGAGCAAAAAGAGGAATGGACACATGAAAATCAAAAGAATCGGAAAAATCGGTTACGGACAGGACGGCGCGATCTACGCTCAATATCTGTTTCGCTTCGATCCTACGGGCGTAGGAAGCGTTTACGATCTTCGGGGGATTGATGAGGAAAGCAGTCCGATCGGCATCTTCTCTCTTGACCCGTCGGGCAAGCTCATTCCCTGCGCGAGCTCGGTTGCGTTCGGTACGGAGTATGCGGAATCTGACGACGAGTTCCCCGCACTTTACGTGAATGTGTATAACAACTACGCAAAAAACGATGAGCCCTTGAAGGGAGCAACCTGCGTTTACCGCATTTTGAGGGATGACGACGGTCTTTTTTCCGCTTCACTCATCCAACTCATTGAGATTGACTTTACAGACGACGCTACGCTTTGGGAAACGTGCGAGACCATTGACGGACCGCGCCCCTCCTTCGGCAACTTCGCGATCGACGGAGAGTACAGCAGATACTACGCCTCCGTTACGCACAACGAAATGCTTGGAACGCGGTATTTTGCCTTCGATCTGCCTGCGCTTGCCGACGGCGAATACGATGAGAACATAGATGCCTTGCACCTTCATCTCAGTGCGAATGATATTCTGCATTACTTTGACTGTCCTTATCAGCGTTTTCTTCGAGGTACCGCACTCAAAAACGGGAAAATTTATTCACTCGAGGGTCTTGCTCTCGATCCCGCAACGCCGTCCGCTATCCGTATTATTGATCTCGCGCAGCAGCGTGAGGAGTGCTACGTTTCCCTTGCAGATCACGGGGTTACAGGTGAGCCTAAAATGATCGGTTTTTCAGGCGATATCTGCTATTTCGGCGACAACACAGACGCACTTTACACAATCGATCTGAACCTACCGTAAAGATTAAAAAAAGGAGCAAGGTTTTCTTGCTCCTTTTCTATTCAGCCTTCAAGCTGTCTGCCAAGAAAGACCGCTGCCGTTTGGATCAGCTTTGCTTCCAGCTCGTCGGAGATCTTCTGCTCACTCTCTTCTTCCATATGAAGGACCGAGCATACGCATCCAACGATGTCTCCCTCGGTTATGATCGGCATAGCGCAACTAACGTAATGGCTTCCGCCGTCGTCGATCACGGTGATCCTTTGTGCGCCGCTTTTCAGCGTGTAAAGGCTTCGCCCCTCCATAACGCTTTCAAGCTCCTCTGAGAGCTTTTTTTCGTTATATTCCTTACGCGAGACGCCCGACGTTGCGATGACGGTATCTCTGTCGCAGATCACAACAGCCATCGAGCAGATCTTGTGCAAGGTTTCCGCATACTGCGAAGCAAAGGAGGCAAGCTCGCCGATCGGCGAATATTTTTTGAAGATCACTTCCCCCTCACGGTCGGTATAGATCTCGAGAGGATCCCCCTCACGGATGCGCATGGTTCTTCTGATTTCTTTTGGTATCACTACACGACCGAGGTCGTCTATTCTTCTTACAATTCCGGTTGCTTTCATATTTTTCTCCTTTTGATAGCAAATCGTGAGGTTAGTATCTGTCAAAAATGGAGATTTATACTGAGTGGCTTTACATTTGGGCTCGCTTATGCTATAATACATTCGAGGTGATATTGAATGAAGGGTGAATTTCTTCGAAAAAATTTCAAGAGCTGGCTCATTTTGTTATTTGTATGCGGATTGTTTTTCGTAGGGCTGTTCTTTTTTGTTTTATTTGCGGATTCGCAGGCCGGCAATGAAGTTTTTGTGTTCTTGGTCGCCGGAATTTTCTTCATTGCCATAGTCGTGCCCGCATGGCTCTTAAACTTCAACGCATTTCTTCTCATAGGCGATGGAAGGATCCTTGCAAGATACAATTGGTTTGGGAAAATCGACTGCCCTCTTTCGGACGTTGATTTTGTTTCCGCGCAATTGAACACCCTGATTCTGGAGCTGAAAGACGGAAGGCGCCATACGCTTATGGGACTGAAGAACGCTTTTGAAATCTGTTTTGAAATTCGGAAGCAATTGGATTTTGAGGCAACCGACGACCCCAAAGAGTTGTCCGAAATGCTAAGGCATCGAAAGCGTGCGGGAAAGAAAAGTATCATCGCGTTTTCGTTGTGTCTGATCCTTCTTGTTATTGATATCGCGGTTCCGATCTTTTTGATTGGAAACAAGGAATTTCACGAATTCAACACATGGGATTGGAGCATCTTTGGGGCTATGTGTGCAGCACTCCTACCTTCCTTCATTATATTTTTCATTTTCGCCATAAAAGCCAGAAAATATCTCCTCCCCACAGCCAAGCTACTCTATACGCTGAACAGAACGATGATCGAAACGACCCCGCTTCTTCCGGGGCGAGTGATGAAGATCTATGCAGACGACAGCTTCAACGGACGCATCGTGATTTTCAATGCAGAGACTGAGGATTACGTTTATTATTCGGTTGAAAGAATGAATTCCGAATACGTACTGGAGCATCTTTATACGTCGGACTTTATCAAGCGCGAAGAATTTTCCGAGGATCATTTTTCAGGATTGATCGATATCACGGACAGGATGCTCAAAACAAATGGCTCGACCCCTCCGCAATAGGACCTAAATAGCTTGAATTGAACAAGAACAGCAAAGCTTTTAACTTTGCTGTTCTTTTTTGTATGAAAAAGCTTTAATTTGACAAAGTCTTTTCAAATCGTTTTTCTTCATTTCTCAAATGCTCTCCCGCTTTAATTACACGGACTGACTTCAGAAAGCACCGTTTATTACACAGAACGACTAATTTTTCCCTATATTTGGAAATAATGCACAAACTTATCGGAAAAAGATTGTTTATTTTTTTGTTAAAAAATGGCTTGCATTTTATGGAAAATAATGCTAAAATATATTTGCTCTGGTAAAAAATAGTAGCTAAAAGAGAAAGGAATAAAAAATGGACTACAAAACAAAAATTCTAATTGCCGACGAAAATGCAGAGCAGCGACAGAAGCTGTACGAAAACCTGAAGGATGCCGGCTATCGCTTGATTGAAGAAGCGACCAACGGCGAGGATGCGCTGAAAAAGATCACTGCGTGGCATCCCGATCTTCTAATCATTGACATCTGGCTTTCAAAGCTCGACGGGATCGGCGTGATCAGGAGCCTATCGGGAATCTCGTTCGGTATGGACAAGCGTCCTGCCGTTCTTCTCGCTTCCATGGTTGCAAATCAGAACCTCTTTGTCGAAGCTACGAATGCAGGTGCTGATTTTTGCATTATGAAGCCGTACGACTATGATAGCGTGCGCACGCACATTGCTTCTCTGCTACGCTCACGAAACGTCTATCAGGAGTCATCCCGCGACCAAGATACCGAAATTGAATCGCAGGTTACTCGCATTATACATCAGATCGGTGTGCCTGCTCATATCAAGGGGTATCAGTATCTGCGCACTGCGATTCTAATGACGATTCAGGATAACGAGATCATCAACTCGGTCACGAAGATTCTTTATCCCTCGGTTGCGAAAAAATACTCCACTACAACCTCACGCGTTGAGCGTGCAATCCGCCATGCGATCGAGGTTGCATGGGATCGCGGTGATATTGATACCTTAAACTCCTATTTCGGATATACCATA
>JAZSGY010000009.1:0-34951 GCA_045532985.1 Eubacteriales bacterium
ACCCCGACCCCGTGCTGTATCAGCAGCTGGGTCTTGACCCCGCCACCGACTACACCCGCGCGGCGATCGGTATCCTCACCATCTCCCCCGCGGAGACCGCCGTCATTGCCGCCGACGTTGCCCTGAAGGCGTCGGGCGTCACCCTCGGCTTCGTTGACCGCTTCAGCGGCACGCTGATCATCACGGGCTCGGTCTCGGAGGTCGAAACCTCGGTATCCGCCATCAACAATTACGTAGAAAGTAAACTTGGGTTTACAGTTTGCGCTGTGACCAAGACCTGACGCCCGTGAAAAAGCTGATGCTGATCGGGCGCGTTGCGGCAGGGAAGACCTCGCTGACGCAGGCATTGCGCGGTGAGGCGCTCCACTACTGCAAAACGCAATACATCAATTATCACGACACCATCATCGACACCCCCGGCGAGTACGTGGAGACCCGCCAGCTCGGCGGTGCGCTCGCCCTCTACGCGTATGAGGCGGACGTCGTCGGACTCGTGCTCGGTGCTGACGAGCCCTATTCGGTCTTTCCGCCGAACATCACCTGCCTTGTCAATCGCGAGGTGATCGGGATCGTCTCGGGCATCGACCGTAAGGGTGCTGATATTGAGCGCGTATCCCGTTGGCTCCGCCTTTCGGGCTGTAAAAGGATATTCCCCTGCAGTGCCTACACGAAAGAGGGGCTGGACGCCATTATCGAATATCTTGGAGGACGAACGAATGAGTAAGACCAAGGTCATTGCCTTTGCAAACAACAAGGGCGGAAGCGGTAAATCCACCACCGCGGCAAACGTTGCCTATTCTATGGCGGCGTCGGGCTTGCGCGTGCTTCTCATCGACGGTGATATGCAGCTCAACCTCTCGCTTTCCTATTTTTCGGAGGACACGGTGCTGGAATACGCCAAAAACGGCAAGAATCTCTACACCGCGATCAAGGAGGGGCGCGACCTTTCCGAGTATATTCTGCACACCGCGTACGAGAACCTCGACCTCGTTCCCTCGTCCACGCTGATGAGCTCGATCGAGTTTGAGCTGTTCACCAAGTGGCAGCGTGAATTTATCCTCAAAAAATCGCTCGCACCCACCGTGGCGCGCGGCACCTACGACTATATCCTCATCGACTCACCGCCGACCCTCGGCTGTTGGGTGATGAACATCCTCTGCGCCAGCGACTACGTCCTCGTCCCGATCGAGGCGTCGCCGTGGGGACTGTTCGGCTTCTCGAACCTCTTTGAATTTTTAGAGCAGGTGCGCGGCATCTCGCCAAATCTTTCCCTGCTCGGCATCCTTCTGACGAAGGTCGACGAACGCAAGCGCTACTTCCGCCAGACGATCGAGGAGCTGCGTGACCTTGACGGCATCCGTCTGTTTGAAAACTATATCCGCATCGACAGCTCGATCGAGCAGTCGCAGGACCGTTCACAACCGGTCGCGGCTTACAAAAAAGCAAGCCGCTCCGCTATGGAATATGAATTACTTGCAAAGGAGATCGTAACCTATGTCAGTCGGTAAAGGAAGTCTCAAGAGAGTCACGGCGGCAAAAGCAACGCCCGCCGTCGAGGAGAAAGCACCTGCGGTAACCGCGGCAGCTGCCCCTGCCCCCGCCCCCGCACCCGCTCCGAAGACGCCCGCAAAGAAATCCCCTGCAAAAAAAGCCCCTGCAAAGAAGGCACCTGCAAAGAAATCCACCGCAAAGAAGGCGCCCGCAAAGAAGGCACCCGCAAAAAAGGCGCCCGCTCTGCACACCCCCGCCGCCCCGATCGTCGCACCGAAAAAGGGTGCTGTGAAGATCGGCGACGCAATGCCGATCTGGCTTCTGTGATCTGAAAGGAGTTTTCAAATGAAAAAGATATTTGCACTTCTGCTCGCACTGCTTCTGTGCGCATCTATGTTCGCCTGCGGCGACAATGACGAGGGCTCGTCCTCGTCCTCCTCGTCGTCGTCCTCGTCCTCAAGTCTGCCGGGCGGCGGCATGCCGAACATCGGTGACAACGAGATCGATATCGACAGCATTCTGCCCGACTGATGAAAAAGGCACTCTCCCTCGTTCTGCTTTTCCTTTTACTCACCGCGCTCTTTGCCTGCGGTGCGCCGAAGGGAGAGGTTGGAACTGTAAACTATTATTTACAACTTGACCTTTCCGATTATCTGCGGCTGAAGGATCGGGATCTTGAAGGGCTCACGGCAACGGTACCCGCCGAGCTTCAGGTGACCGACGCCGATCTTGACCGTAAGATCGACAGCATCCTGCTCGCGTACGCTACGCGCGTGGATAACGATGCGCTGAACGATTACCCCGATCTGGCGGGTCACGCCATCACCACGGGGGATTCGATCGCCATTTACTACTACGCCACCGACGCCGACGGCAACTTCGTCGACACCTTCTCCAACTGCTATCTGCCCAGCGCCTTCCGCGTGGGTAACAGCGGCTTCCTCCCGGGCTTTGACGACGCGATCGCGTCGCTTGAGACCTACGTGTGGGAGACCCGCTTTGAGCCCGCAGAGAGCGGTCAGATCGGTGCCGAGGACGTCGTGTTCGTCACTTACAAGATCACGCACCCCGATAAAAACGGACTCGCGACGGTCACGGTCGCCGATGAGATCTACGGGCGTGTCGCGATCGCTGACGGCGGCGTGCTTGCCGAATCGCTCGTCGGTCGCTACGTCGGCGCGTCCTACTCCTTTGAAAAAATCGAGGATATCGACGGCGACGGCGAGACCGAGAAGGTCACCTACGAGATCACGCCGAACGCATTGGTCGACGAGGTCATGCGTAGCTTTTCGCTCACCGTGCCCGAGGGCTACTGCGCCTCGCTCGGTCTTGACGAGAAGGAAAACTACGACGGACAGACCCTCACCTTCCATATCGCGCTCGATTGCTACTATATTATGCCCGAGCTTTCCGACGCCTTTTTGCGGGACAAGCTCAAATTTAACGGCGGCGTTGCCGCGTTCCGCGCACAGACGCGCGCCGATCTTCTCTTGGAAAACGGCGGCTTCTCAAAGATCACGGAGGCGGCGTTCTCTCAGCTTCTTTCGCGCGCTGAGCTACGGAAGTTCCCGAAAAATTCGGTCGATTCCTACGTTTCACGGCTAAAGTATAACGTAGAGAGCAACCATCGCTTCTTCACGACCGCCTACGCTTACACGAATCTGCAGGTCGCTACCTCGCTTGACGCGTATTTTGAGGGCGAGCACGGCTTCGCGTGGAAATACGCGGACCTTGCCGCGTTCTTGAAGGATCACCCCGACAAAACGCAGAGCGACTACGACGCCTACAAGAAGGCGTACGAGGATGCGCGGACCTACTACCGCAACTACTTCGATCAGCAGTTTGAGAAGGACTACGGCTTTAAGTGGATCTACGGAAACGATCTTGACGCATTCGCCCGCGACTTCTTCAAGATCAGCAGGAAGGACGGCGAGTCGCTGGATGCCGCCCTGCGCCGTACGGCGGAGCAGAATATCAAGCAGGATCTCCTCTTTTTCACGCTGGCAGAGGAGTTCGAGATCTCCTTCACCGAAAAAGAGATCAACGCAGGCTACAACGCCTACCTTACCTCGATGTCCGAGCAGCTGGGCATGACGCGTGAGGAATGCATTGCCTATTATAACGACAGCTTTGCCGAGGGCTACCTTGCCGACCGCGCGCTCTACGAGCTTTATAACCAAGCGATCGCAAAGAAGCTCTATCCCTTCGTCAGCGTGACCTATCAGTGAAAAAATCCACCCAAGGGGTGGATTTTTTCATATCTTTATGCTACAATAAAGAAAAAAGGAAAAAAGGAGTTACCCTATGATTGCGTATCCTACCCCCCATATCAACGCGACCCCTGCGGATTTTGCCAAGACCGTGCTGATGCCGGGCGATCCCCTGCGCGCCAAATTTATCGCGGAGAATTTTCTTGAAAACGCGCGCCTTGTCAACAACGTGCGCGGCATTCAGGGCTATACGGGCAGCTATAAGAGCGTACCCGTTTCGGTGATGGCAAGCGGTATGGGTATGCCCTCGATCGGTATCTACTCCTACGAGCTTTACAATTTCTTCGGTGTGGAAAATATCATCCGCGTCGGCTCTGCGGGCGCGATGCAAAAGGAGCTTCGGGTGCGCGATATCGTGATTGCGCAGGGTGCTTGCACCGACTCGGCATTCGCACATCAGTACGGACTGCCGGGCAGCTTTGCCCCGATCGCCGACTACCGCCTGCTCTCGCGCGCCGTTTCGGTCGCAACGGAGCGCAACCTTCGCTTTTCGGTCGGCAACGTCCTCTCCTCGGATATCTTCTACCACGACGATGCCGATTCCTCCGCCGCGTGGGCGAAGATGGGCGTGCTCGCCGTCGAGATGGAGTCTGCCGCCCTCTATATGAACGCCGCCCGCGCAAACAAGTCCGCCCTCGGCATCTTCACGGTCTCCGACCACCTGCTCACGGGTGAGGCAACGACCGCCGAGGAGCGCCAGACCTCCTTCACCGCAATGATGGAGCTGGCACTTGAGGTAGCAATACGGGAAAAATAACGCACCTTTTTGAAAAAAGGTGCGCCAAAAACTTTTGCTTGGAATTTTTCCTTTCAAAGTTTTCGCGGGGATCAAAAGGGGAGCCTTTTTCAAAAGGCTCCCCTTTGTATTATTTCGCTCTTGTCTCAATTTCTTCCTTGATCATTGCGACGAATTCCTCCGCCTTCATCGAGACGAGCTTCTCGCTGTCGCGGCGGCGCACCGAAACGGTACCCTCCTCCGCCTCACGGTCGCCGATGACGAGCATATACGGGATCTTCATCAGCTGTGCCTCACGCACCTTGTAGCCCGTTTTCTCCTGACGCTTGTCGGAGGAAGCTCTGACACCTGCCGCCTTCAGCATTGCCTCGATTTTGTCGGTATATTCGTTGTTGCGGTCGGTGATCGGCAGAAGCTTTACCTGCGTCGGCGAGAGCCAGGTCGGGAACTTACCGCCGAAATGCTCGATGATCACGCCGATGAAGCGCTCGACCGAGCCGAACACGACGCGGTGGATCATTACGGGCGTATGCTTTTCGCCGTCCTTACCCGTGTACTCCAGATCAAAGCGGCCGGGCAGCTGATAGTCAAGCTGGATCGTACCGCACTGCCAGGTACGGCCAAGGCTGTCCTGAATATGGAAGTCGAGCTTCGGGCCGTAGAATGCGCCGTCGCCCTCGTTGATGTGATAGGTCTTGCCGATGCTCGTGATCGCGTCAGCAAGCGCCGCGGTCGCGACGTCCCAATCCTCCTTCGAGCCGATATGATCCTCGGGCATCGTAGAAAGCTCGATCTTGTAGGGCAGACCGAACAGAGAATAGACCTCGTCAAAGAGCTTCGTGATGCGAACGACCTCGTCGGTGATCTGCTCGGGCGCGAGCAGAATGTGCGCATCGTCCTGCGTGAAGCAGCGCACGCGGAAGAGCCCGTGGAGCGCGCCCGACAGCTCGTGACGGTGTACGCGACCCAGCTCGCCGTAGCGAAGCGGCAGCTCACGGTAGGAGTGCGGCTCCAGCTGATAAACGAGAATACTGCCGGGGCAGTTCATCGGCTTGACGGCGTAGTCTGCGTCGTCAATGACCGTCGTATACATATTTTCCTTGTAGTGATCCCAGTGACCCGAGGTCTCCCACAGCGTGCGGTTCATGATCTGCGGCGTGGAGATCTCAAGGTAATCCCACTTATCGTGTACCTCGTGCCAATAGTCGATCAGCGTGTTGCGCAGGATCATACCGTTCGGCAGGAAGAAGGGCATACCGGGTGCCTCGTCACGCAGCGCAAACAAACCAAGCTCACGGCCGAGCTTACGGTGGTCGCGGCGCTTCGCCTCCTCAATGCGGGCAAGATACTCCTCAAGATCGGTCTTGTTCGAGAACGCCGTGCCGTAAATACGGGTCAGCATCTTGTTCTTCTCGCTTCCGCGCCAATACGCGCCCGCAACGCTCGTCAGCTTGAACGCCTTCACCGCCGAGGTGTAGGTTACGTGGGGGCCTGCGCACAGATCGACGAAATCACCCTGCTTGAAGAAGGAAAGCTCAGCATCCTCAGGCAAGTCAAGGATCAGCTCCACCTTGTAGGGCTCGCCGAGGTCCTCCATCATCTTGATTGCCTCCGCGCGGGGAAGCGTGAAGCGCGTGAGCTTCAGATTCTCCTTGACGATCTTCTTCATCTCGCCCTCGAGTGCGGAAAGCTCCTCCTCGGTGAAGGGATGATCACGGTCAAAATCGTAGTAAAAGCCGTCCTTGATCGACGGGCCGATCGCGAGCTTCGTGTCGGGATACAGACGCTTGACCGCCTGTGCCAGAATGTGCGACGCGGTGTGACGCAGTGCGCCACGGCCTACCTCATCCTCAAAGGCATACTCCTCGATCGCGCCGTCTTGCATAATAACCTTCATATTTGATCTCCTTTATCGGTAAAAATACAAAATAAAAACCCTCGGCAATTGCCAAGGGTGCATAGCACGGTTCCACCTTGTGTTTCACTCAAAGCCCTTTAACGCAGGGTTACGGCACGCTCCTCACGCACAGCTCAGGGGTGGTCTTCACCAACGCGTACGCAGGGGGTCGCACCAAAATCCCCCACTCTCTTTCCGTACCGCCGTCGGTTACTCTTCCCGTCAACGCATTAAGAGTATACCATACTCTTTTGAAAAAAGCAAGTCTTTTCTTTAAATTTCTGCGATCTCGACCACCGTCAGCACTTCACCGTCCACCGTAAAGCGGATATCGTACCCGCCGTAGGGCATTCCGTACACGCGTGTGGGATCGTCCTGATAGGACGGCCGCGGATCCTGCGAAAGAAGGCGGCAGATCTCCGCGCAGTCGGACGCGGAGAGGGCGGGGCAGAGCGCAGGGTCAAGGTCGACCGTCAGCGCGTCGGAAAAATGCTCCCCCGCAAAGCCGTCACGCGCGTCGGGGTGCGCGTCGGTAAAGGATAAATAGGGCTTGATATCGAAAATCGGCGTGCCGTCAAGCAGATCCGCCCCCGTCACGACGAGGATCGCACCGCGCGGCGTGTCCCACTTCACCTCGGCGAGCTTCACCGAGGAAAGCCCCAAGGGATTCGGCCGCTCGGGCGCACGCGTGGCAAAGACCCCCATCTTGCGGTTGCCGCCAAGGCGCGGCGGCCGCACCATCGGGCGAAAGCCCGTCGTTTTTGCCTCGGAAAAGCCAAAGATCAGCCAAAGGTGGGAATACCCCTCGATCCCGCGCAGTGCGTCGGGATTGCGGTAAGCGGGCGCAAAGACGATCTCGGAGCGCACCTCCGATAACCCACTCTGCCGCGGAATGCCGAATTTATTCTTGAATGGATTTTCAATATGCGCGATCGGTGTCAGCTTGATCTCCACGTCGCGTTCTCCTTTTTACAGTCTCGGTCGGGAATGGATAGAGTTAGCGCACCTACCGTAGCAGGTGCGCCAACCTATGTTCAGATGAAATTATTTGACAAGCTCAACTGCCTCGGTCGTACCGGCGATAACGAACTTGCCGGAACGGAAAACGGCGTAGCCCTCTTCCTTTTCCTCGTCAGCTTCCTTGAAGGCTTCCTTCGCGTCGGCGGTCTCCTTATACTCAAAGATAACGACCATCTCAAAGTCGGCATCGGTAAGGCTAAGCTCACCCTTCATACCTACGAGGATAGAAGCGACCTTCTCAACCTCCTCCTCGTCATCGAGGTACTTCTCAAAATCCTTTTCGCTGATCGAAAGGACGGTGTAGCCCTCCTCCTTCAGCGTCTCCTCAGCCTTCTCAACGTCAAGACCGCAAGCCACGAACACGGAAAGGCAGAGGACGAGAACGAACGTAAGTGCAAGAATCTTTTTCATAATCAATCTCCTTTTTTTGCCTTGATAAGGCTATATACAGTATACTCCAATTTTCTCAATTTGTCAAGCGTGCTTTTGAAATTTTCAGCGGCGGCGGATCACGCGCAGCGTGTTTTTCTCCGCCATCGAGGCGAAGGGGATGACCTTTCCGTCCAAAAGCGGCACACCGTTAAGGATCACGCCGTCGGCATCGCCCCACTCCACGCTGATATCAAAGCAGTACTTGCCAAAATGCAGATTGTTAAGCGTCAGGCACTCGCCGCGCATCGGATGGATATGTAAGCCTTGGTTGTCAAAATCCACGCCGACGAGGTTGTGGACGATCGCGTTGTAGAAGCCGCGGATCGAGTAGGCGTTGCAAATACCCGAAAGACTGTTCCAATTGTCCGCGGGCGGCTCTGCCTCGTTGAAGAAGCACTGAATGCCCTCAGGACAGGTCAGCCGCTCAGTCCAATAGGAGAGCCAGCCGATATACTGCCGCATTCCGTCGCGGTCGCCCGCGCGGTTGAGCAGGCGCGTGTAGAACTCACTCATTACGGGCCACCAGCAGGTCAGCTGGTTGGCATCCGAATCGTAAACGTCACACCATTCGGGATAGGGGCGCAGACCCGAGGGCGAAACGAGATGCGCCCTGTAAAAGTCAAGGCAGGCATCCTCTTTTCCAAGGAAGAGGTCGGCGCAGGCGCGGCTCTCCCACTTGATGGCGTTGTTGCCGGGCACGTGGCGGTGCGACAGATCGTCCGCCGACACCGAGGAATCGTAAAACCCAACGCTCTCGTCAAACAGCACTCTTGTAAAGCTCGCTTTACATTTGTCGGCGGTCTCTTTGGCAAGCGCCGCAGTTTTTTCGTCCTGCATCGCCACGGCGCACTCCTCGATCGCACGCAGGGCGGCGTAGGAGACCGAGTTGTTGAAGGCGCTGATATCGCGGTCGTTCTCGTGTAAAAGATCGCGGTAATCGGGGTAGAGCGAGGTGCCCGTGCAAAGTCCGTCGCCGTTTGCGGTCGCGAGGATCGTGTCAAGCACCCGCACAGCGAAGGGGTAGAAGGGCGTAATGTCACCGCCCGAAAGGCGGTAGGTGTTGAGAATGCAAAGATACATCCCCTGCGCCGCGGGTGCGGCAACGTCAATGCACTTCATACGGCGGGAGAAGTGATGCGCGATCCCATGCTCGGGGTCGGCGTAGTCGCAGAGGAAGCTGAGCATCTCCCTCATAAAATCGGCGTCGCCCCAATAAAAGGGTGCCTCGTGCGAGGTCATCGTGTCCCAGCCCCAGACGAAATAGCGCGTGATCTGTGCGCGGATCGCACCCCTCACGTCGTGTAGCTTCATCGACTCGTGATACATCGGCGCCAGCGCCATAAAAGCATCAAGCATCGGGTAGTCGGAGTGTAGCACGGGCGCTCTTTTGGCGATCGCCTCGTAGCGCGCCGATTGCGCGGCGAAGGCATCCTCTGCCCGCGACGCATCGGTCGGCACGCCGTCGGAAAAGCCGATGGCAAAGGTCACGGCGTCCCCTGCGGAAAGCAGCTCGGTTGAAAGAATATACTTTTTATTGTGCGTCGTCTCGCGCACCGTGAAGGGGAGCGTTGACGAGATCGCAATCTGCGTCGTGTCGCCGTGCTCGGTATAGGAGGTGGTAAAGCGTCCGCCTTCCATCACGAAGGGGGTAAAGCTACGCTCCCCGCCGCGATAGCGTATATCGGGATGTCGGGTCTCGGGGTGAAAGAGATATTCCTCGTAAAGATGCAGCTCCACGCGGCAACGCTCAAAAACCGTGAAGGTCAGAAAGACCGCGTCCTCGGCGGCAAATACGCGCATGCCGACGCGCCCCTCGGATAAAAAGCCAAAAGGGAAGGTCACAGTCCGCTCGGGCGAGATCCTGCGGCGGTGCATTTCGGCATCCACCGTCGTGTAGCGCAGTCCACCCCAGAAGCGCTTATGCATCGCAATGTAGCTGCCCTCCGAGCGACCGAAGTAGTCGATATCGCAAAGCCCCTCGTTATCCGCCCCGAAGGCAACGCGCCCGTCGGCAAACCAGCGCTCGGGGCAGGGGAGCCCCCCTTCACACAGAATGCGGGAATTCTTGACCTCAAAATTCATAAAAAGCCCTCACTTAAAAAATGGTTCGGGAAAATGCTTCTGCCTTCATTTTACAATAAACGGTACGCGAAGTCAATAAAAAAACGGGCAAACGCCCGTTTTTTTATAAGGATCACATCAATCCCATCCCGAAGATGACGCCAAGTGCCGTCAGCTTGACCATCGTGGCAAAATCCCCCGCGATCTCGGAAAACGTATTCTTTGACCTTCGCTTTTATGTTCCTCCCCGTTTCCTTCCATGACGATTCCAAAGATTGAAAAACCCGAAAGCCGAAGCTTTCGTACGTTTGGTGGAGATAAGCGGGATCGAACCGCTGACCTCTTGAATGCCATTCAAGCGCTCTCCCAGCTGAGCTATACCCTCGTACGGTTATATGATAACCGATAAATGCGTTTTTGTCAAGTATTTTTTTAAGAGATGCAAAATCCTTGAAAAAACAAAATTTACCGAGAAAAAATTTTTCGTATTTTTTCAAAAAAGACTTTCCTTTTTCCGAAGCGTATAGTATAATAAGTATGGAATCTAAACAGGAGGTATTTCGCATGGCAAAATCCGCATCCCTGACCGGTACATACGAGGCTCTGCCGAAGATCGCAAAGATCCTGATCCAGCTCATTCTCGGCGGCGTTGTCGGCGGCATTTACCGCATCGTCCGTTTCTTTGAGACCGGCAATATCGTAACGCTCGTCGTCGGTATTCTGTTTCTGGTGACAGGCGTCGGTAACTTCATTGCGTGGGTCATTGACCTCGTGACCGAGATCACGTCAAATCGCATCACGGTTCTGGCTGATTAAAGAAAACGCCCATTCGGGCGTTTTCTTTTTGACTTTTTTTCATTTTCCTCTTGCTTTTTCAAAAAACCTATGGTATACTATGTGGGTGTACAGGGGTATAGCTCAGTTGGTAGAGTACTGGTCTCCAAAACCATGGGTCGTGGGTTCGAGTCCTTCTGCCCCTGCCAAGAAAAAAGCCAAGTCGTAAGACTTGGCTTTTTTCAGTGAAATTTGCCCTTCGGGCAAGTGAAATAGCTTTGCTGTGAAATATTTGCTCCGCAAATGTGAAATATTCGCTGGCGCGAATGTGGGCAAATTTCATTTCACATCGACCGGAGCCGTAGGCGGCGGGAGATATTTCACAATTTCCGCAAGGAAATTATTTCACATTCGGCAACGCCGAATATTTCACTTGAAAAAATATCGGATTTATGATATAATAACAGCAGAAAGGCGGTGTTACTATGGCAGATTCAAAGCTTCGGGATTTATCAACCGATTTTGCTGTAAAAGTTATCAAAATTTGTGACAGTATAAAAGGTCACTATTCTCTTGTCAATCAGTTGGAGCGTTCGTCAACCTCCATCGGCGCTAACATTCACGAAGCGAATTATGCTCATAGCAAAGCCGACTTTGTTGCCAAATTTCAGATTGCCCTGAAAGAGTGCTACGAAACGGAATATTGGCTTGAATTGTTTGTAAAATCCGAATTGCTTGACCGCGAGATTGCAAAAGAGTTATACAATCAGTGTGGCACGATCCGCAGAATGTTGATCGCCTCCATCAACACGGCAAAGGAGGGCGCAAAATGAGAGAAAATCAATTGCTTAAAGGCACAATTATAAGAACCATTTTCGTATTTGTTGAGCTGGTTGCACTTGTTGTTAATTCAAGAAAGCATAAGAGGGAAGTGCCGTGAAAGATTATAAAAACGTCGTCGTTTTCGACCATCCGCTGATCCGCCACAAGATCGCGATTCTGCGCGACGAGCGCACGAGTATGAAGGAATTCCGTGAGCTGGTAGAGGAGATCACCACGCTGATGACCTACGAGAGTCTCAAGGATGGCGTCCCCACGACCGAAATCGAGGTCAAAACGCCGCTGGAGACCTGCACGCAGACGGTCGTCAAGGACAATTCGATCGTCATCGTCCCGATCCTTCGCGCAGGACTCGGTATGGTCAACGGCATTCACGTTCTGTTCCCCTCGGCAAGGGTCGGACACATCGGGATGTGCCGCAATGAGGAAACCCTGCAGCCCGACACCTATTACTGCAAGCTGCCGCAGGGAATTGAGGACAAGCTCGTTCTGCTCGTCGACCCGATGCTCGCAACGGGCGGCAGCGCCTGCGACGCGATTAAGCTTTTGAAGGACAAGGGCTGTCGACACATCAAGTTTATGGCGATCATCGGCGCGCCCGAGGGGCTTTCGAGGGTTGCCGAGGCGCACCCCGACGTCGACATCTACGTCTCGACGCTCGACCGTTGCCTCAACGAGCACGGCTACATTCTCCCGGGCCTTGGCGACGCGGGAGACCGTCTGTTCGGCACGAAATAAGAATAAAAGGGCTGCCCGAATGTAATTTCAGGCAGTCCTTTTGAATTTCTCTTGACTCTGCTTCATTTTTGTGATACAATATTCATAATCTCAAAAGCAAAGGAAAAATCTATGCCGATCAGAATTCCGGAGCAGCTCCCCGCGCGGGGCGTGCTTGAAAACGAATATATCTTCGTGATGGATGAAAAGCGTGCAGTCACGCAGGACATCCGTCCGCTTCGCATTGCCATTCTCAACCTGATGCCGACGAAGATCACGACCGAGACCCAGCTGATCCGTCTGCTCTCGAACACTCCCCTGCAGATCGAGCTGACGCTCCTGCAGACCGAGACCTACAAGTCGACGAACACCTCGGCGGAGCATATGAAGACCTTCTACAAAAACTTCAGCGACGTCAAGAGCGAATGCTTCGACGGACTCATCATCACGGGCGCGCCCGTGGAGACGCTCAACTTCTTCGACGTCAGCTATTGGGAGGAGCTTTGCGACATTATGAAATGGTCGAAGACCAACGTCTACTCCACCTTCCACATCTGTTGGGCGGCGCAGGCGGCGCTCTACTACCACTACAATATCGAAAAGCATCCCTTAAAGCAGAAGATGTTCGGCGTCTACCCGCACGAGACGCTTGACTTCCGTCACCCCCTGGTGCGCGGCTTTGACGAGACCTTCCTCGCCCCCCACTCGCGCCATACCGAGGTGCGTTTGGAGGATCTGCAGAAATGCCCCGACCTCGACGTCCTCGCGGTGTCGAAGGAGGCGGGCGTTTACCTCGCGGCAAGCCACGACTGCCGCCGTGTCTTCGTCACGGGACACTCGGAGTACGACAACGACACCCTCGCGCGGGAGTATCAGCGTGACGTCGGCCGCGGTCTTTCGATCGACGTGCCCTACAACTATTTCCCAAACGACGATCCGAACGAGATCCCGATCAACCGCTGGCGCTCGCACGCCAATCTACTGTTCTCCAACTGGCTGAACTATTCGGTTTACCAAAGAACTCCGTACGATCTGTCGGAGCTGACAGAGAAATAACAAAAACGCTTCACATTGTGAAGCGTTTTTGTTATTTCAAAAGCTGCATCAAAAGTCCCGTCAGGTACGCCGCGGCGGATGCACCGAGGGCAACGACGAGTAGTGAGCGGTTGAGGACCGCGAGCAGGATCGCAACGGCAAGCCCGACGACGGCGGTGAGCAGGCTCCCCGTCGAGGAAAAGACGGCGGGAATGACCATCGCCGACAGCACCGCGTAGGGCAGATAGTAGAGCATGCTACGCAAAAAGCGTGAGCGGATCTTTTTTCGGAACAGCACGAAGGGAGCCATACGAATGAGATAGGTAACTGCCGCCATAATGAGAATGTAGGCGGCGATCACGAGGGTGATCTTCACGCACGGTCACCCCCTTCCTCATCGGGGATCGGGAAGAAATGCGCCGCGACCGCCGCCGCGATCAGCGCGGCGATGATGATGGCAAAGCCCGAGGTAATGAAGGAAAAGATCGGAATATAAGCGATAAGACAGCTCACGGCGATCGCTAAAAGCGAGGCACACAGCACGCCGCGATCCCGCTTTGCGGGCGGCACGACGATCGCAACGAACATCCCGTAGATCGCAATGCCGAGCGCGTATTTCAGCCCGTCGGGGAGAATACTGCCCGCAACCGAGCCGAGAAGCGTGCCGAGCGTCCAGCCAAGCACGGGCAGAAGAATGAGTCCGTATAGATAGATCGGCTTTAACGGCTCTTTTTTCGAGGAGGCAACGCCGAACACCTCGTCGGTAATGCCGAAGGCGGCAAGGAAGCGGTGACGCAGGGTAAAGCTGCGGTCAAGCTTTTGCGAGAGCGAAAGACTCATCAGAAAATAGCGGATGTTGATGGTAAACTGCGTTAAGATCATCTCCAGCACCGTGGCGAGCGACAAAAGCGTCAGAACCCCCGTCTCGGGTGCCATGATCGACAGCCCCGCCACCTGACCTGCCGAGGTCACGTTGGTGAGTGAGGTCAGCACCGCCGCCAAGGGCGACAGCCCCGCGTTGACCGCCGAGATGCCGAAGCCGAAGGAGACCGAAAGATATCCGAGCGCGATCGGGATCCCGTCGCAAAGTCCGGTTTTGAACAGCGTGTTTTTCTTCATAGCGTCTCCTCCTTTTTTTAGTCCCGAGCGAAAGTGTAACACAAACCGCGTCAAAAGTCAAGATAAAAAGCGACAAAGAAAAACTTTGTCGCCTTTTGTAAGGTTTGATTTACATATCAGACGAAAGAAAGACGCATGTTTCCGTATCAGAATTACTTTGCAAGTTGCTTCTGGGTGGTTGAAACAGCGGTGATTGATTTGTTTGCAGAACCGTTGAACATATTTGTAAATGTTTTTTGGGCTTCTTTTTGACAATTGTTATAACTGTATATTTTATCAAGTTCGGAAAGAACGGTTTGACCTTTTGAACATGTGTCAATGACCTTTGACAGTTTTCCACCATATGTTCCTAACAACGTATTGCCCATGGCAGAAAAATATGTTTTGAGAGAATTTAATGTTGCGGCTGTCTTGTTTGTATATCCATTGATCAGCCCCGCCATACAATCTGTTCCCGCAACTAAGAATACAGCTCTTGCATTAATGAGCGCGTTTTTGATTGCAAGCGCCTCTTCGTACGAAGATACTCCATCCTTGCAATATTTTTTAACAAGATTGCAGTTGGAAAGCGCCGTTGTCGTAATTCCGTCTAAATATATAGCAGTCATGAATGTAATATAACACTCCTCTGTTAAATAACTGCTTGCAGAAATGAGCGATTTAGGGTTTGAACTCAACATAATGCTTGCAAATGATCCGGAAGCAGAACCGATAAACTTTTGGGTGAGTTGCGCTTCGATAATATCCTGACAAACAGCATTTAGCTCATTTACCACTTTATAGGAATGAATCAAATTGGCGAACCCATTGCTTTTTTGTGCTAAAACATCGACGGTGTTTGTAAAAAGGAGTTTGTCAAGCGTTTGGGTGTCGGTTACTGCGGTATAGTTGGAATCCAAAAAGATCGTGGAGCCCTTTTTGACACCATTGTACCCTACTTTGAGGGTTGCCATATAGTACTTTTTGTTTTCGAGTTTATAAGTTTTGACGACGTTGCATTTCGATGAAAGATTGGGTTTTTTTTGCGTCGTTGCAGTAGAGTTGAAGCTTTTTTTGTTGTCACTCAAGACACTTATCATTTTCTTGATAGTGGAAGGACCGAATGAACCGTCTTGCGTTAGATTTGCTGCTTTTTGAAACGCCAGCGTAGCTTGCCGAGTAGCAGGACCAAACGAGCCGTCTACACTGATATATGCCGTCTTAAGTCCTTCGTACTTTATGCAGTAATTTAAAGCGGCTTGCATCCATTTGATTTCTGATTTTGAGGTGCTGTTTGATTTTTTGGTTTTTCCACCCGAATAATAGGCGTAATCCCCTTTGGTTTCCGGTCGATCAAATTTTGAATAATTTGTATTTTCATTACTTGCCGCAGAAACACTTAACGGTGCAACGCATGTAAACATTGCAATTACAACCAAAAATAGACATAAAGATTTTTTGAAGTTTCTCATACAAAATTGCCTTTCTGAAATGATTTTTTTGGGGGACCTACTGAAATCGACTACCTCCCGTTACGTCAAAACTAATTATCCCACGCCCCAATTATAATACATATGGACTTTAATGTCAACCCATATGTATAATTATTTTTTTAGAAAAATATGATATCATATACACATATGGGTTTGAATGTGGAGGGCATATGAACATTTTAAAAAAGATAAACAAGATACGCTTAGATCGCGGATGGTCTGTATATCGTTTGTCCATTGAATCGGGCATTCCGCAATCAACAATTACCAACATGTTCAATCGCGAAACCCTTCCTTCCATTACGACACTTGAATGTTTGTGTAACGCCTTTGGAATTACAATGTCTGATTTTTTCAAACAAGAAGCAGAAGAAAATGATACGACTAAATTGGATAAAGAATTACTGGAATTATTCAATAAACTTACCGAACAGGAAAAAAATAGCACATTAGTGTTGCTACGCGGAATTGCCAGAAAATAATTTCAAAAGTGCTTTGCCGGAAATTCAAACTTCTTATCTCCTTTGTTGGTTCGTTTGAAGTACCGAAACCGCAAAAAACACCTCTGCGCATTACGGCGAGTTGTTGCACTTTGTCACAAATAAAAAGACACCCACTCTTACAATGCATAAGTCCGATGAAACGGATTTTTGCAAGGATAGTGGGTGCTTTTATTGTTTTGTTTACATATCAGACAAATGAAAGACGCAGGTTGCCGCGGATTCCCGAGGGGTATCCTTCGATCGCGCGTGCGAGCAAGCGCAGCTCGAAGCGTTCACCGGGGGTAAGTGTATCGGGCAACGTCGCAGTCAGCTCGCAGTTGGGGGTCGGCGAGCCGCCGTAGATCTGCTCGCCGTTTACAAAGATCGCAAGCTCGGATACGTTCACCGCCGTGATCTGCAAAGCACCCGCCCTGTCGTTCTTCGATTTCGGGAGCAAGGCGAAGGCGCGATAGATGCGGTATCCGCTCGTGAACTCCGCGTCGTAATCGTGGGGATGGAAGGTGATCGGCAAAAAGGAATTCATATCGTTATCGGAGAGCGCGCGCGTCGCATCGGGGCGCTCTGCCGTCACGAGCGATGCCGTAAAGCCCGAAACCGTTATAAAAAAGGGGCGACGCGCGCCCCTTTTTCGTTTGATTATGCTTCGAGAGATTTGAGGTAATCAATGCAGCGTTTGACTTCCTCGGGGCCCGTCGGATCCTGCGTCTCGCTCTCGACCACCATCAGGAAGCCAAGCTCGAGCGCCCGTTCGCGGACGGCGGCAACGGGTGCCTCGCCACTGCCGAGCGACATACCCTTTGCGTCGTGACCGCCGGTTGGCGATTTGAAGCCGTCCTTCAGATGGATCACGCGGATGCGATCCTTCAGGTCGGTGATGAGCTGTACGGGATCAAGCCCTGCATTGAACGCCCAGAAGGTGTCGATCTCAAAGTCGATCTTGGTTCTTTTTTGCAGCTCCTCGTGCGCGATCTTGCCATAGGCGGTCAATTGAAATTCGCGCGAATGGTTGTGGAAGGCAAGCGAAATGCCGTGCTGCGCCAAAATCGGCTGAGCGTAGTTGAAGCCCGCGATCGACGACTCCAGCTCCTCCTCGGTATTCATCGGCATGCTGGGAACGATGATGCTGTCACAGCCGATCGCCTTGTGGTACGCGATCGTTTCCTCGATCGTTTCGGGCGTGAGTGCGGGAAGCCCCGTGTGCGTGCCGCTGCACTTCAGTCCGTACTGATCAAGCATCGCACGGATCTCCTCAGCCGAGTGACCTGCAAAGCCCGCAAATTCGATGTATTGGTAGCCCATATCGGCAACCGTTTTCAGTGCACGGTCCATGTCCTCCTTCACTGCGTCACGCAGGGAGTACATCTGAATGCCATATCCGATCTTCATTGTTCTTCTCCTTAAATTTCGGGGATCTCGATCTCGATCTCACGGCCGAGTGCCGAGGAACGGACGAGTCCGTCGATGATTGCCTGATTGTAAAGGATCTGCGAGGACGGAACGGGTGCCGCCGTGCCGTTTTTGCACGCGTCGAGGAAGGTGCGGATCTTCTTTTCCCACAGGGTGGGGCCGTTCTTCTTGATGATCGGGATCTCGGTCACGACCTGACTGCCCGCCGCCTCGTGATAGATCTTCATAGGACCGCCGACCGTGCCGTTCCAGCAGTCGGTCGAGGGGATGCGGAGACCGCCCTTCGTACCGAGGATGATGGTGTCACCGGGGGTGTCCATATGCATCGCCCAGGAGATGCGGAAGTCGAGGATCACGCCGCCCTCCAGACGGATGAACGCCGCGCCGAAGTCGTCAACGCCGAACAGCTGTGCGCAAAGCGGATCCTTGCCCATTGCCTTGTAGTAACGCTCACTCTTGCCGAAGAAATCCGACTTGAAGCCCGAAACCGTCAGGGGCTTCGGATAGCCGATCGCGTTCAGCACCATATCGAGCGAATAGCAGCCGATGTCGCCGAGTGCGCCGATGCCCGCCGTGTCCTCACGAATGAAGGATGCGTCGTTGCCGATCGGAATGCCCGTGCGGCGGCCGCCGCCCGTCTGTATGTAGTAGACCTGACCAAGCTCGCCCGACTCCACGATCTTTTTGATCATTTGCATATTCTCGTCAAAGCGGGGCTGGAAGCCGATGGACAGAACCTTCCCCGACTTGCGCTCGGCACGCATGACCTCGACCGCCTCGTCAAGCGTAACGGTGAAGGGCTTCTCAAGCAGAACGTGAACGCCTGCCTCAAGCGCGTCGATCGCACAGTTTGCGTGCTGGCGGTTGTAGGTGCAAATGCTGACCGCGTCAAGTGCAAGCGACTTGTCCGCGAGCATCTCCTTATGATCCTTATAGTCGGTCTTGACGCCCTCCAGCTCAAATTCCTTCATAAACTTCGCCGCGCGGCCGGGCACGAGATCGGCGCCCGCGACGATCTCTACGTCGGGCATTGCAAGGTAGGCGCGCATATGCGCGTGCGCGATGCCGCCCGTGCCGATGATACCGATGCGCATTTTCTTCGTGGTATCAACGACGGTGGTTTCCTGATTTTCCTTGAACGCGTCAAGGATCGATGCTTCGTTTGCCATAAATACCTCCAAAAAACGCACCAAGCGAGCCTGATGCGTTTTTCTGTTTTAAATTAGATTTCGGGGATCTCGATCTCGATCTCACGGCTGAGCGTCGAGGACTTTGCAATACCGTCAAGGATCGCCTGGTTGTACAGGATCTGAGAGGACGGTACGGGAGCAGGAGTGCCGTTCTTGCACGCATCAAGGAAGGTACGGATCTTGCGGTCGAACAGAGACGGACCCTTTGCAGGGATGATCGGGATCTCGGTTACGACCTGGCTGCCTGCAACCTCGTGATAGATCTTCATAGGACCGCCGACCGTGCCGTTCCAGCACTCGGTCGAGGGGATACGCAAGCCACCCTTGGTACCGAGGATGATCGTGTCACCGGGGGTGTCTACGTTCATTGCCCATGCAATACGGAAGTCGAGGATGATACCGCCCTCAAGTCTTACGAATGCAGCGGCAAAGTCGTCAACGCCGAACAGAGCGGCGTATTCGGGATGTCCCGTTGCTACGTAGTTGGAGTACTTCGGATCGGTGCCGAAGAATGCCGACTTGTAGCCCGAAACCGTCAGGGGCTTCGGATAACCGATCGCATTCAGCACCATATCGAGCGAGTAGCAGCCGATATCGGCGAGTGCGCCAAGCCCTGCGGTCTTGTCCTCGATAAAGGTGGTACCGAACGGCGTCGGAATACCGCGGCGGCGTCCGCCACCGGTCTGGATGTAGTAGATCTGACCCAGCTCGCCGGATTCGACGATCTGTTTGATCTTCTTCATATTGTCGTCAAGACGCGGCTGGAAGCCGATGGACAGAACCTTGCCCGACTTCTTCTCGGCGCGCATAACCTCGACTGCCTCCTCCAGCGTAACGGTGAAGGGCTTCTCAAGCAGAACGTGAATGCCTGCGTTGAGTGCGTCGATCGCACAGTTTGCGTGCTGACGGTTGTACGTACAAATGCTGACCGCGTCGAGCGCGAGCGACTTGTCAGCGAGCATCTCGGCGTGATCCTTGTAGTTGGTCTTTACACCCTCAACGCCGTGCTTTTTAAAGAAGGCCTCTGCCTTACCGGGAACAAGATCGGCGCCTGCGACGATCTCGACGTCGGGCTGATTCTTGTAGCTCGCGATGTGAGCGTCAGCGATCCAACCGGTACCGATGATACCGACACGCATCTTTTTGTTGGTGTCGATAACGGCCGTTTCCTGATTTTCCTTGAACGCGTCAAGAACGGAAGCTTCGTTTGCCATAATTTTCTCCTCCAAAAAACAGATATATACTGTAAAAATCAGTGCGCGTTTGTGCACTTTTCTATATTATACCAACAAAATTCTGAAAAGTCTATACCTTTTGCAAAAAAAATAAACTTTTTTCAAGATTTTTTCAGTGAAAAAAACAGCGTCCCACCTTGACTTTTCAAAGCTTTGCAGGTATAATAAAGTTGTAATATCGTATGAAAGGCTGGTACTTATCATGGTAGTAACGAAAGAATCCTTAATCGGTGAAATTCTCGATGCTGAGGTCGAGACCGCACAGTTCTTCTTTGAGATCGGCATGCACTGCCTCGGTTGCCCCTCCGCACGCGGTGAGAGCATTGAGCAGGCGTGCGCCGTACACGGCACCGACGCCGACGCGCTGGTGAAGAAGATCAACGATTATCTCGCAAGCAAGAAGTAAGACCGTGGAAAAAAGGACCGCGCTTGACGCGCGTCTTCGCGCGGCGGCATCCTTGGTGCGGCAGGGGGCGTTTTTTGCCGACATCGGCACCGATCACGCCTACCTGCCGCTTTTTCTTGTCGAAAACGGCAGGGTAGCGCGCGCGCTCGCCGCCGATATCAACGAAGGACCCGTTGCCGCCGCCCGCGCGCATGTTACGCAAAGGGGACTCTCCGATAAAATTGAAGTACGCCGTGCCGACGGACTTGTCGGTATGGAGTCGCTGGGGCTGACCGATATCGCCATCTGCGGGATGGGTGGGGAGCTGATCCGCGACATCATCAACGCCGCCCCCTTCGTAAAGGACCCCGCGATCCGTCTGATCCTTCAGCCGATGAGCCGTGCCGAGGTGCTTCGCCGCTACCTCGCCGCGGAGGGCTTCGCCGTGCGTGAGGAGTGCCGCACGCGCGACGGGGACAAGATCTACACCTGTATGGCGGCAGAGTATACGGGCACGCCCTATACGCTCTCGTTGCTCGAGGCAACGCTCGGGCTTCTTGACAGGAGCGATCCGCTTTTGCTTGCCGACGCTGAACGAAAACGCACCGCCGCACGCCGCCGTATGGCGGGGAAGGCGCAGGGGCGTGAAAATACCGATGCCGAGCAGGCGCTTCTTTCGGCACTGTCGGCACTTTTGGAGGAGCTATGACCGTAAAGGAGCTATACCGCAAATTCGACACCGCGTTTCCGCGTGCGCTTTCCGCTGAGTGGGATAACGACGGGCTGATGTGTACGCAAAACAGGGACGCGCCCGTACGCCGCGTGCTTCTGACGCTTGACGTCACCGAGGGCGCGATCGCCGCCGCAGAGGAGCGGGGCTGTGATCTCATTATTTCGCACCATCCGCTGATCTTCCGCCCGATCGGGTGCATCGACGGCGAGAGCGCGCTCTCGCAAAAGCTCGCTTTGCTGATCCGCCGCGGCATCTCGGTCTTCTCCTTCCACACGCGTGCCGACGCGGCAGAGGGCGGTGTCAACGACTGCCTCGCTTCGCTTCTTGGCGTGAAGGGGGCGACCCCGATCGACGGGGACGGGATCGCGCGCATCGGCGTGCTTGACGCACCGACCGCACTCCTCGATTTCGCAAGGCGCGTCAAGGAAAGGCTCGGTGCACCGCACCTGCTCGTAGGCGACGCGCATCGCACAGCCCTTCGCGTCGCGCTCGTCGGCGGCGCGGGGAAGGATTCGATCGGTGCGGCGATCGCCGCGGGTGCCGATACCCTCGTCTCGGGTGAGCTTGGCTATCACGCGCTCACCGACGCCGAAAGCTACGGCATCAACCTCATCGAGGCAGGGCACTACTTCACCGAGCGACAGATCCTTACGCGCTTCGGGACGCTTCTTTCGGAATTTGCACCCGAATTACCCTACGAGATCTACGACAGTGATCGGATCTTGTCGGTATGACTTGACTTTTCCGAAAAACACTGTATAATATAAAAGGAACGAAATTCTAAAGAAGGATAAAACTATGACGTTATACGAAGAATTGGTTGCCCGCGGACTGATCGCGCAGGTGACTGATGAGGCAGAGATCAAGGAGCTGATCAACAACGGGAAGGCGACCTTCTACATCGGCTTCGACCCGACGGCGGACAGCCTGCACGTCGGACACTTTATGGCACTCTGCTTAATGAAGCGCCTGCAGATGGCAGGCAACAAGCCCGTCGTCCTCATCGGCGGCGGTACGGGCTACGTCGGCGACCCCTCGGGCCGTACCGATATGCGCTCAATGATGACTCCCGAGATCATTCAGCACAACTGCGACTGCTTCAAGGCGCAGATGGAGCGCTTTATTGAGTTCGGAGAGGGCAAGGCGATCATGGTCAACAACGCCGACTGGCTGCTTGACCTCAACTACGTCGAGCTTCTGCGTGAGGTTGGCGCTTGCTTCTCGGTCAATAATATGCTCCGTGCCGAGTGCTACAAGCAGAGAATGGAGAAGGGACTCTCCTTCCTCGAATTCAACTATATGATCATGCAGTCCTACGACTTCTATCACCTCTACAAGAACTATGGCTGTAATATGCAGTTCGGCGGGGATGACCAGTGGTCGAATATGCTCGGCGGTACCGAGCTGATCCGTAAGAAGCTTGGCAAGGACGCCTACGCGATGACCATCACCCTTCTGCTCAACTCCGAGGGCAAGAAGATGGGTAAGACCGCAAACGGTGCCGTCTGGCTCGATCCCAACAAGACGACCCCCTTCGACTTCTATCAGTATTGGCGCAACGTCGGTGACGCCGACGTGCTGAAGTGCATCCGTATGCTCACCTTCCTGCCGCTCGAGCAGATCAACGAGATGGACGCGTGGGAGGGCAGCCGCCTCAACGAGGCGAAGGATATCCTCGCCTACGAGCTGACGACGATGATCCACGGAAGCGAGGCGGCAGACGCCGCACGCGCATCCTCGCGCGCCCTCTTTGGCGGCGGTGCGGCGGCAGATATCCCGACAGAGACCGTCTCCCCCGACGCGCTGACCGATGGCTCGATCGACATCCTCTCACTTCTTTGCATCGCAGGGCTCGTCCCCTCGCGCTCCGAGGCACGCCGTGCCGTAGAGCAGGGCGGTGTCACGGTCGACGGTGAGAAGGTCGCCGCCATTTCAAAGCGTTACACCGCAGAGGAGCTTGCCGCAGGCATCGTCCTGCGCCGCGGCAAAAAGAGCTACAAGAAGATCGTCCTTGCTTAAATACATTCAAAAAAAAGCGGATTTTATCCGCTTTTTTTCTTTGTAATTTTTAGTAGCGCAGGAATATTTTCGTTAAAATAACAGAGATTTTCCGCTTTCTGACAATACAGGAAAAAAGTCAGGACTTACAATTCCGTCATTCTTTTAATATAATAGTAATACAATAATTCGGGAATCCCCGTGGAAAGGATACGGCATGGAACTGATACGCATCAGCGACAGCAAGCTGAAGATCACACTCAGCGTGGCGGATATGGAACGGTACGCTCTTTGTTCCGACTCCATGGATTACGACAATACCGAAACGCGGCGCGCGTTTTGGGAGATCCTTGACGAGGCAAAGCACAAAACGGGCTTCGACGCGGCAAAGGAGCGCGTCTTCGTGCAGGTCTACCCGTCGCGCGGCGGCGGATGTGAGATGTACGTCACGAAGGTCGGCACGCTCTTTGAAAACGCCGCGGAAAAGCCCCCGACACGCCGCCGTCCGCGCGTCGGCATCTACCGTTTTTCGTCAATGCAGGATCTGCTTTCGGCGTGCGCCACCCTCGCGGGGCTCGGCTACGCGGAGGAGAGCGCCGCTTACGCCGAACGGGAGGCGGAGCGCTACTATCTGATCCTGCACGAGCATCTGCGCGCCCCCGTCGGGAGTGACGGCACGCGCCTGTCGGAGTACGGGTTTTTAGAGGAATACGGCGAGCGTCTGACGGGCTGCGTCAGCTTCGCCTACATAAAGGAGCACGCAGAGCCGATCGAAATAAAGGACGCCGTTGCGCGTTTGTCACAGCTTGCTTGATTTTCTTTGAAAAGGTACTTGCTTTTTTAAGAAAATGTGGTATGATATAAGAAAAAACACCAAGGAGCAAGACTATGGATTGGCGCAAAATGACCCTGCGTGAGCAGGTATTCCAGACGATCGTCGCAAAAGCACGCGAGATCAGAAAGGAAGGCAGCGTCGAAGCCTTCTTCGCAAAATATCCCGTCGGCGGACTCTACTACACGAAGGGCTCGGTTCCCGACCTCGCCCCCGTTATGGAAGCGGGCACAACGGGCGGAGCGGAGGATTACGTCCTCGCCTGCAAGCGTGCGTCGCGTTATCCGCTGATCGTGTGTGCGGACGGCGCGAACATCGGCAAAAACGGCAAGCAGCTGCCCGATCCCTCGGCACTCGGTGCAACACGTGACGCCGCACTTGCCTACGATACGGGACGCGCCATCGGTATGCAGATGAACTATAACCACATCGACTGGGTGCTGGGTCCCTGCATCGACCTTGCTATGAACCGTATGAAGGATACCACCTCGGGAACTATGACCGACGATCCCGCGCTTAACTGTGAGCTGTACGGTGCAGTGATCCGCGGCATTCAGGACGAGGGCGTCGCCGCCTGCGTCAAGCACTTCCCGGGTCTTGGCACACACCACGTCAATTTCCATTACGGCCCCGGACAAAATACGATGGATCTTGAGACCTGGCACAAGACCTACGGCGCGACCTATCGCTCCGCCTTCTCAAACGGCGCGCTGACGGTCATGACCTCGCATCTCACTCTCTCGGCATACCATAGCTGGGAAAAAGGAGAGGTCAACCCGATCTGTACCTACTCGAAAAAGCTCACCGAGGACTTGCTTAAAAAGGAGCTTGGCTTCGAGGGGGCCGTCGTCACCGACGCGCTCTGTATGGGCGGCCTTGCCTCGGGCGACCAGGTGATGGATTCGGTCAACGCGTTTATCAACGGCGCCGACTTTTTGCTTTGGGCACCGATGGAGGCAGGCGAGAAGATCGTCGAAATGATCGAGTCGGGTGAGATCCCCTATTCGCGCCTTGAGGATGCCCTCACGCGCATCTGGCGCGTGCGTGCGGCGCTCGGTATGACCGACACCGACCGTCCCGAGCGACCCGTTGATTCCGCGTGGGTCGACGAGGTCTTCACGAGCATCCGCAGCCGCGCCTTCTCGCTTGACCGAAACGCTGACGGCATTCTGCCGCTGTCGCCCGAAAAGACCAAGAAGATCCTCGTGATCGGCAACGCCCCCGACGAGGGCGCTATGGGTCAGATCCTGCCGCTTTGCGATATGCTCCGCGCCCGCGGCTTTGAGGTCGGCTTCCGCCGCTACCTGCTCTCCTGCTGGGAGGATGAGGTACAGGAGATGATCGCAGGCTACGACCTCGTGCTTCTGGTCATCAACGTCCCCTTTGCCTACGTCGGCGCATACCCCAACTGCGCGTCCACGACCTGGGCGTTCCACCTCGTGCCGAAGGAAAAACGTATGATCCTGAATTTCTCGCTCCCCTTCTTCCTTGACGACTACTATCCCGAGGATCACACCTTCGTCAACGCAAACCAGCTCTTAAACGCCGAGACGCTTGAGCTTGCCGCAAAAGCCCTCACGGGTGCGCTGCCCTTCGAGGGCAAACCGCCCTTCGCACTCTTTCAGTAATACCAAACAAAAAGAACGAAGCAGATAGCGTGATACTCTTAGCGGAGTATCACGCTAAACTATGATTGCCCCCTAGGGCAAGTTATAAGTTATAATATGCTTCGCATAGTTATGATTGGCTTCGCCAAGTTATAAGCTGCAAGGGCAATCATATCATAACATTTGCGTAGCAAATTCATAACGGCGAGCAAAGCGAGCCTCATAACTCTAAACTAAAACTGACAGAAAAAGAGCAGACGCATAAGGTCTTATGCCTTACGTGTTTGCTCTTTCTGCTTGTTATAGGGACTTGGGCTTAGCCCATAATGCGTTTGACTAGTCAAATGCGATGCTCGCACTTAATAGTGCCACTGAATGGTTCTTTTCAAATTCTCCGCTAACGACATCACGCTATCTGCTTTTTCTTTTTCCTTCCAAAGGCACCCTGCGCCTTAATGCTCCTTGCGTCCTTTTTCAGCCGACAGCCCGATCAGATAATCCGCCGATACGCCGTAGTAACGGCAGATCGACAGCAGATCCTCAATACTCGGTTGCGTCTTGCCCGTCTCGATGTAGGACAGCTTGCGCTGTGTCATATGCAGGGCATTGGCAACCTCGGTCTGACTTTTTCGCTCGTCAAGATCCTCGCGCAGCTCCCTAATTCTTTCGTACCAAGTCTTCATTTTCGTCACCTCTCATTTTTATTATAGGTAGACAAAAATCTTCTATTGACTTTTAGATAAAAAATGTCTATAATGAAGTAAAAAGAAAAAGCCCTTCGGTAGAGTTGACCCAAAAGGCTGATTTTCCGTTAATTTTCAAGCTCCAAGTCATAGGAGTCAAAGATAGGATCCTTTATAAATTCCCAAGGGGACATATGAAAGCCCCTTGCGAGCAGAATGATCGTACTGAAGGTCACGGTCTTGTTTCTGCCGTTCATAATACACTGCATACTGCCGTGCTGTATGCCCGATTCCTGCTCCAAGCGGTACTGCGTGATCCCTCGCTCGCGCAGCAGATCGGAAATGCGCCTTGCAACTGCATCATTGACCGTCAAACCAAGCACCTCCGTCCGCATTTTTGTGTAGCTGTAGCTACTTATATTTTAGCAAGTTGTATTTGAAAATATAAAAAGGTACACCTACATATTTGCACTTGACTTATAACTTTGCCGATAAAAAACATTAAACGTTTTCGCGGGGTTTCAGGGGCGCCTTTTTTAAAAGGCACCCCTGCTTTCTTTCTCAATTCGCCGTCGAAAGGATCAGCGAAAGCCTGCCCGAGACGGAAACGTCGGAAAGCCCGCAGGGCAAAAGGTAGCTGTCCCCGCGCGAGATCGGCTCGCCGCCAAGCGTTCCTTCGCCGTCCGTGCAAAGCACCGATAAGAAGCGATCATCGGGAACGGCGATCACGCCGTCGCCGTCGATCTCGCGGCGCTCCACGCGGAAGTAGCGGCAGTCGGCAAGCGCGGCGGCGTCGTGCCCGCGCTCGTAGCGGATGGCGTCGATCTGTTCCTTTGTAAAGGGACGCGTGACCGCGACCGCATCGTCGATATGAAGCGGACGGAGCTTGCCGTCAGCCCCGCGGCGGTCGTAATCGTACACGCGATAGGTCAGATCCGAGTTCTGCTGGATCTCCGCGATCACGATGCCCCGCCCGATGGCGTGGAGCATGCCCGACGGAATGAAAAAGCAGTCACCCGCAGTCACGGGGATCTTTTGCACCACGTCCTCAACGGTCCCCTTGGCAATCGCCTCGCCAAGATCCGCGGCAGTCTTGCCCTCGGCAAGTCCGTAGATCAGCTCCGCATTCGGCTCCGCCTTCAGGATATACCACATCTCAGTCTTGCCCTGATCGCCGCTTTTCGCGGCGTAGGCGTCGTCGGGATGCACCTGCACCGAAAGGCAGTCATTCGCATCAATAAACTTGATAAGAAGCGGAAAGGGCTTGCCCGCGAATACGCCGAGCGTATCGGGATACGCCGCGAAATATTCGGCAAGCGTTTTTCCCGCCGCAGTGCCGTTCGCGATCTTATTCACCGCATCGGGTCGTACCGAAAGCTCCCAGGTCTCCGAGAGCTTTTCGTGGCGCGAGGGCTTGTTGTATTCGCGCTTCAAGGTGTCGCCGCCCCAAAGCGCGGTCTTGTCAATATAGGATAGCTTTAAGGGATAAAGGTGACTCATGCGTTCTGCCCACTCTTGCCAAGGTACTTCTGATATTCAACGAATGCCTGCTCCCATGCCTCGGTGTCGGTCGGCAGATACTCCTTCAGCTCGATGGAGTTGGCGATGACGCGGCGTGCGTCCTTTAAATCCTTCAGCTCGCCGAGGGCGATCAGCTGGACTGCAATGTTACCCATAACGGTTGCCTCGGTCGGACCTGCCAGTACCTTTGCACCCGTTGCCGACGCCGTCAGACGGCAGAGCAGGGTATCCTTGATACCGCCGCCGAGCATATTGATCTGCGAGAAGCTCTTGCCCGAGATCTCGCAAAGATTGTTGTAGTTGAGCTTGTACTTCATTGCAAGGCTCTCGTAGATACAGCGCATGATCTCGCCGCGCGTCTGCGGTACGTACTGACCCGTGACCTCGCAGAATTTCTGCACGCGGGAGGGAAGATCGCCCGCGATCTCAAACTCGGGCGCGTCGCAGTCGATGAAGCAGCGGAAGGGCGTGACGGCAAGCGCCTCACGCTCAAGGTCGGCGTAGGAAACGTCAAAGCCCTCACGGATCCACTGACGGCGCGACTCCTGGATCAGCCAAAGTCCCATAATATTGCGAAGGAAGCGCGTGGTCGAATTGTAGCCGTCCTCGTTGGTATAGTCGATCTTCGCGGCGGCGTCGCTCATCAGGGGCTCCTTCAGCTCGGTGCCGAACAGCGACCAGGTGCCGCAGCTGATATAAACGAAATCCTCCTTAGCGGGCGCGGAGAGAACCGCGCTTGCCGTGTCGTGCGTGCAGACCGCGATGACGGGGATGCGGTCACAGCCAAGCTCCTCTGCGATCTCGGACGTCAGCGTGCCGTAGATCTCACCGGGCTTGATCATCTTTGGCAGAATGCTCGTCGGAATGCCGAGCTTTTTGAGCAGATCGGTACGGAACTGCTTCGTGCGCGGGTCAAGGAAGTTCGAGGTCGAGGCGATCGTCTCCTCGGCGCGCTTCTCCCCCGTCAGCATATAAGCAAAGAGGTCGGGCGTAAAGAGCATCGTGTCGCAGAGCGCGAGAAGCTCGGGACGGTATTTTGCAAGATAGTAGAGCTGGAAGATCGTGTTCAGGCGCATCGTCTGCGTGCCCGTCATCTTGTAAAGCTCCGCCTTCGGAATGATCTCAAAGACCTCCTCGGGCATACCGACCGTGCGCTCGTCACGGTAGTGCGCGGGGTTGGCGAGCAGCTCGCCGTGGCGGTTCAGAAGACCGAAGTCAACGCCCCAGGTGTCGATACCGATGGCGTCGATCTCGTAGTCGTGCGTCGCCTTGTTGATCGCCGTCTTGATCTCGTGGAACAGACGAAGCACGTCCCAGGACATTCTGCCGTGCACGATCACAGGATCGTTCGTAAAGCGGTGGATCTCGGTGACCGACATGACCTTCCCGTCGAACTCACCGATCATAGCGCGACCGCTGGACGCGCCGAAGTCAAATGCAAGAACCTTCTTAGACATATAAGCGTCTCCTTTACGGATAAAATTTCCACGTATCTATTATAGCACCATTCTATTATAGCACCATCCTTTCCGAATGTCTATAAGCAAAATCGAAAAAGAAACGAAAATTTTCTGAAAAAACCCGTTTTTTTATGAAAATCTTTCAAAAAAAGTGTTGTAACTCGAAAAAATATATGGTATACTTAACAAAGATTAGGGAACAAACCTACATAAAAAACAAAATAGATATACGGAGGAAACAAAGCAATGGCAAAAAGCAGATTGATTGGCGGTTATCCCGTAATCGGTATCCGTCCGACCATCGACGGTCGCCGCGGTGTTCTGAAGGTGCGTGAGTCGCTGGAGGAGCAGACCATGAACATGGCAAAGGCTGCCGCAAAACTCTTTGAGGAAAACATCCGTTACTCGAACGGTGAGCCCGTAAAGGTCGTCATCGCGGACACCACGATCGGCCGCGTCGGTGAGAGCGCCGCTTGTGAGGAAAAGTTCAAGAAGGCAGGCGTTGAGATCACCCTGACCGTTACCCCCTGCTGGTGCTACGGTGCAGAGACGATGGATATGAACCCCGACACCATCAAGGGCGTATGGGGCTTCAACGGAACCGAGCGTCCGGGCGCCGTTTATCTTGCATCGGTGCTGGCTACCCACGCACAGAAGGGTCTGCCCGCATTCGGCATCTACGGCCACGACGTGCAGGATGCTGACGATACCTCGATCCCCGCTGACGTTGAGGAGAAGCTGCTCCGCTTCGGCCGTGCAGCCGTTGCCGCCGCTTCGATGCGCGGCAAGTCCTACCTGCAGATCGGCTCGATGTGCATGGGTATCGGCGGCTCGATCATTGACACCAACTTTATGGAAGACTATCTCGGTATGCGCGTTGAGTCGGTCGATGAGGTCGAGATCATCCGCCGTATGACTGAGGGTGTCTACAACAAGGCAACCTATAAGAAGGCACTCGCTTGGGCGAAGGAGAACTGCAAGATCGGCTTCGACAAGAACCCGAAGGAGCTGCAGAGAACCGATAAGCAGAAGGAGAAGGACCTCGAGTTCGTCGTCAAGATGATGGTCATCATCAAGGACCTCATGAACGGCAACAAGAACCTGCCCCGCGGCTGTGAGGAGGAGATGGTCGGCCATAACGCCATCGCCGCTGGCTTCCAGGGACAGCGCCAGTGGACCGACTTCTACCCGTACTGCGACTTCCCCGAGGCAATGCTCAACACCAGCTTTGACTGGGAGGGCGCGCGTGAGCCGTACATCCTCGCAACCGAGAACGACGTGCTCAACGGCCTTGGCATGCTCTTCGGTAAGCTTCTGACCAACCGCGCACAGATCTTCGCCGACGTCCGTACCTACTGGTCGGGTGAGTCGGTCAAGCGCGTAACCGGCTACGACATCAAGGGTCACGCGAAGGAAGCAAACGGCTTTATCCACCTGATCAACTCGGGTGCTGCCTGCCTTGACGCCAACGGCGCCGCAAAGGACGAAAACGGCACGCCCGTGATGAAGGAATGGTACAACGTTACCGAGGCTGACCAGAAGGCAATTATGGAGAACACCACCTGGAACTACGCCGACCTCGGCTACTTCCGCGGCGGCGGCTACTCCTCGCGCTTCGTGACCAAGGCTGAAATGCCCGTCACTATGATCCGTCTCAACCTCGTAAAGGGTCTCGGCCCGGTTCTGCAGATCGCAGAGGGCTGGACCGTCGAGCTGCCCGATGAGGTCACCGACACCCTGTGGAAGAGAACCGACTACACCTGGCCCTGCACCTGGTTCGCACCTCGCTGCGACGGCAAGGAGGGTAGTGCGTTCAAGACTGCGTACGAGGTTATGAACAACTGGGGCGCAAACCACGGCGCGATCAGCTACGGCCACATCGGTGCTGACCTGATCACGCTCTGCTCGATGCTCCGCATCCCCGTTTCGATGCACAACGTTCCCACGGAGAAGATCTTCCGTCCCGCCGCTTGGAACGCATTCGGCACCGAGAACAAGGAAGCAGCCGACTACCGCGCATGCGCCGCGTACGGCCCGCTTTACAAGAAAACGAGATAGGTACAAGAAAAAAGGAGTGCTTCGGCGCACCTGCGATAAAGCAGGTGCGCCAACTCTATTCGCCTACGGCGAGTGATATGCACTTTGTGCGTGATATGTCCTTTGGACGTGATATGCGCTACGCGCGTTGGAAGAAAGCGGCGGATAGAATATCACTGCGACCAGCGGGAGCAATATCACTTTTGCGGAGCAAAAATATCACGCCGAGCTGTGCGAGGCATATCACTTCTAAACAATCACCGCCCGACAGAACACCGTAAGGCGTAACACACTATACCTTGCAGGCAAGGCGTGTGAAAAGGAGTACGAACAAAATTGTCCGTACTCCTTTTTCTTTGTTCGGTAGTTCAAAACCTGCTTTATGGTAGGAACCCTTCGCGGTGTCCTATTTCTTTTTGGAACCTACTTTACGGAGCTGCGAAGCTCTGCTTCGCTTAGCCCCCAGAGTTTACGCAAGGAAACTCTGCAGCAAGAATTTCGTCAGAAAATTTTGCTCTTTAAACCATCTTTGCTCCGCGAATGTATACAGACTTAACGTTTACGCCCTCGTCGAAGATAATAAGGTCTGCATCCTTGCCTACCTCTATAGAGCCCTTCTTATCACCTATTCCAAGATAGGTGGCAGGGGTAAGGCTTGCCATCTTAACCGCGGTATGAAGCGGAACCTCGGCAATATTTACCATAGTTCTGATAAGTCTGTCGGTCGTAGCTATGCTACCCGCAAAGCACTCTCTTGACGGCACCTTTGCAACGCCGTCCTCGACAACGATAGGCTTGCCCATCTGGCTGTAATACTGCTTACCGTCATTCTCGTCAACACCGGATGCGGATATACCGTCGGTGATAAGCATAATTCTGTCAGGGCCCTTTACCTTATAGATAAGCTGAAGAAGGGGCTTGGGAAGATGGCAGCCGTCTGCGATAACCTCAACGAAAATATCGTCGTAGAGATAACCTGCCTCAAGAGTTCCCGCATATCTGTATGCGTTCTTTCTTCTTACCGTAGAGGTGAGAGAATAGAAGTGAGTTATAGAGTTAGTTCCCTCTGCCCTTACCGCCATAACGTCGTCAAAGAAAGCGTCACTGTGTCCAACCGCGGTAAGAACTCCTCTCTTGGTGCATTCCTTTACAAACTCAACCGAGCCTGCAAGCTCGGGAGCGAGCGCCCATCTTCTGATGTTCGGAAATCTGTCAAGAAGCTCAAGATACTCTTCTCTGTCAGGCTCTCTTATGTAGCCTGCGGGCATAGCTCCGCAAGCATTGGGGCTAAGATAGGGTCCCTCAAGGTGAAGTCCGAGGAAATCGGGACGCACCTTTTCAGTCTTTTCATACTCGTTGATACCCGAGAGAGATTTTATAATAACCTCTTTGGGAGCAGCAGAGATAGAGGGGGTCATAGCGGTAGTTCCGTGGCGCATATGCATTTTGCAGGTCTTATCAATCTGCTCGGCTTCGCCCGACATAAAATATCCGCCGTCGCCGCCGTGAACGTGAACGTCTATAAATCCGGGAGAGAGGTAAAGTCCCTCGACGTCGACTAGCGTATCGTCTGCCTTTTTCTCATAGTCCTTTTCATATACGGCAACGATTTTTTCACCGTCAACTCTGACCGCACCGTTTTGAATTATTCCGTCCGGCAAAATTACTTTTGCATTTATAAACAAAATACTCATATTAACCCTCTTTTTTGTAAAGTTTTGTTGTCCTTATGCTCGTTTTTCTTCTTTTAGATAAGAGAAGCGCCTGCCTCGTCGGTGTAGAGAACCGCGCCGCCCTTGTGAGTGCGAACTATAGATGCGGGAACCATCTCGTCTACAGGTCCGAGAACAGTATCGTGGATAGCCTTTGCCTTAAGAGCTGTAGGAACGATAAGCATCATCTTGGAAGCGCTCATCATAATCGGAACTGTAAGGGTGTATGCGTGGGTGGGAACGAGGTCAATGGAAGCAAAGCAGCCGTCGTTAACCTGCTGGTTGCGGCAAACCTCGTCAAGCTTTGCAATTTTTACGGTTTCGGGGTCGTCAAACTTTGCAACGCCGGGGTCGTTAAACGCTATATGTCCGTTCTCGCCTATTCCCATAAATATGATGTCTACGGGGTACTTAACAAGAAGGTCGGTGTAACGCTTGCACTCTGCCGCAGGGTCAGAGCTCTGTCCGTTTAAGCAGTATACTGCCTTGAAGGGAACGAGGTCGAATATAGCGCGGCGAAGGAAGTTAGCAAAGCCCTGAGGAGCGTCCTCGCTAAGACCTATGTACTCGTCCATATGGAAGGCGTTTATACGGCCCCATTCAATATCCTCCTTGATAAGCGCTGCGAGAAAATCGTTCTGAGAGGGAGCAGCGGCGAAGATGATGTTAATCTCTTCCTTCTTTGCCAAAGCTTCTTTTATCCATTCCGCAGCCTCTGCCGCTGCAACCACACCCATATTCTCACGGGTGTCGAAAACTCTGACTGTAAGTTCGTCTTTTTTTAATGTTCTGATTTCTGCCATTTTAAAATCTCCTAAAATATTTATATTATTTATATTAGTTTAACACAACAATCTTTCCGTGTCAATAGGAATCTATTCAAGTATTTCCATAAACTCTTGTGAGAGTTTTATTTTTAAAGAGTCAAGAACCTCGCAAAACTGTTCTTTTGTGCTTGAGGCAGCTACGGGAATTATACTCGGTCTGCTTTCTATAAGGTAAGCATAAACAAGCTGTACCGGGCTGACGCCAAACTCCTTTGCAACCTCGTCAAGAGCCTTTATTCTTTTTTCGTTTTCCTTGCTCACGTAGCACTCGGCAAGAGTCTTGTTTCTGTTGGCATAGTACCCCTTAGCAAGAGGCGAATAGGCTATCGGGGTTATATTAAGCTCGTCAGCAAGAGAAATCACAGCCTTATCAAGCGGCGCCTGTCTGCCATAATCAACGTCAGCTCGGGGTGTTAGATATGTTCCCTTGTTCTGAATACAGGAAAATCTCACAAATCCTTCCTTTTTTGCAACCTCGTCAGCCTCTCTGAGTCTTTCTGAAGTAAAGTTGCTCGCGCCAACCGCCCTTACCTTTCCCTCTCTTACAAGCTCGGTAAGAACCGAGAGTGACTCCTCAAAGGGCGTTTTCTTGTCGTCCATATGCAGATAATAAAGATCTATATAGTCTGTGCCGAGCCTTTTAAGACTCTTCTCACACTCCTCCTTTATCTGCCTTTTGCTCGTACCTATCTCTATTCCGGGATAGGCAAAGCCGACTTTGGTGGCAAGAACTATTTTATCTCGGTTTTTCTTTTCCCTCATCCATGCGCCAATGAGCTTTTCACTTGCGCCGTCCTCGAATTTATCGAAATCCTTGCCGTAAAGGTCAAGTCCTTCGGCTTCACGCCTAGTATATACGTTTGCAGTATCTATAAAATTTCCGTCTGCCTCTGCATACTGATTAAGCCTTCCTATAGATTCTTCTTTTGGCTCCTTCCAGCCGAAATACATAGTACC
>JAZSGY010000071.1:0-4960 GCA_045532985.1 Eubacteriales bacterium
AATGGCATTTAATATTTGGAGAAATTCGTCAGAATTTCAACCTTAAGTAACACCTCAAACGATTACAAAGCGTAATAGAGTCAATTACCCTTTGTTCTTTTCGCCATTTTCGGTTTTACCTAAATGTGACAGCCCCTTTTAGAGATCCAAAAGATCCGCTATATCCAAAGGCAAGGGCGCGCTGAGTGTCAGCACCTCCCCACTTTTGGGATGGGTGAAGGTCAGGCGTGCGGCGTGGAGTGCCTGCCGCGGAATATCGGCGGATTCACGCCCGTAAAGGTCGTCACCGAGGATCGGTGCGCCGAGGTAGGAAAAGTGCAGGCGTAGCTGATGCGTGCGCCCCGTTTTGGGGCTTGCCGTGACGAGGGTGTATTTGCCCTCTCTTTCCACGCGGTAGTCGGTGACGGCGATATCCGAGCCGTCAGCCCCCGGTGGGGTGACCTCGCGTACAATGATGGTGTCGGGTGCGCGGCGAATGCCCGTGATGAGTCTGCCCGTGGGGTTCGAGAGCCTTCCGTCAAGGAGTGCCTGATAGGTCTTTTGGATCTCGCCGCGGCGCATCGCGCACGCGAGAATGCCTGCGGCAACGCGATCCTTTGCAAGCAGGAGAAGACCGCTCGTGTTCCTGTCAAGGCGCGAGATCGGGCGAAAAACGAAGGGGCGGTTCTGCCGTGCGAAGTAATAGGCGACGGCGTTTGCGAGCGTATCGTCGGGGTGACGGAAGGAAGGGTGCGTCGGCATAAAGGGCGGCTTGTTCACCACGAGGATATCGTCATCCTCGTAAACGACCGAGAGCGGAAGCTCGACGGGGACGATCTTCTCTGCTTCTTGCGTATCCTCAAAGTTGAGAGTAACGAGGTCGCCCGTATGCAGAATGCGGCGTACCGTAACCCTTTCTCCGTTGACCTGTATGCCGTCCTCGCGCCGCTTCAGCGAGGCGAGCAGGGCTGCCGAAAGGCGTGCGCGCTGACGAATGAAGGCTCGCAGGAGCATTCCGTCATCCTGCGCGTCGATCCTGTACTGCATTATTCCGCGGCGGCGCGGCGCGCGAGAAATTCCTCGTAGGTGCCGAGGAAGTCTGCCATCGTGCCGTCGGGCTTGATCTCGATGATACGGTTGGCGACGGTATTGACGATCTCATAGTCGTGCGAGCTGAAAAGGATGTTGCCGCCGAAGTCCATAAGACCGTTGTTGACGGCGGTGATCGACTCAAGATCGAGGTGGTCTGTCGGCTGATCGACGACGAGGGCGTTTGAGCCGAAGAGCATCATACGCGAGAACATACAGCGCACCTTCTCGCCACCCGAGAGGACCTTGACCGACTTATAGATGTTGTCGCCCGAGAAGAGCATTCTGCCGAGAAAGCCGCGCAAATAGGTCTCGGTCTGATCCTTGGAATAGGCGCGCATCCAATCAAGAATGCTTTCGTCGTGGTCGTTGAAATAATCGGAGTTGTCGTGCGGAAAATAGGAGACCGAGATGCTGACGCCCCAGCGGAAGGAGCCGCTGTCGGGCGTATCCTCCTCCATCAGAATGCGGAAAAGCGATGTGATCGCCATTTCACTGCCGACGAAGGCGATCTTCTCGCCCTTATTGACGGTGAAGGAGATATCCTTCAGAAGATCGACGCCCCCCTGCTTTTTGGAGATACCGTTGACAAAGAGGATATCCTTACCCGGGAGTCTGTCCATCGTGAAGCCGATGAAGGGATAGCGGCGACTTGATGCGGGCAGCTCCTCAACCGTGAGCTTGTCGAGAAGGCGGCGGCGCGAGGTCGCCTGACGCGATTTTGATTTATTTGCCGAGAAGCGCGAGATAAATTCCTGCAGCTCCTTGATCTTTTCCTCATTTTTCTTGTTCTGCTGCTTGATCATACGCTGAATGAGCTGACTCGATTCATACCAGAACTCGTAGTTACCGACGTACATTTTAATGCCGCCGAAGTCGATATCGACGATGTTGGTACAAACGTCGTTGAGGAAATGACGGTCGTGCGAGATGACGAGGACGGTGCCGAAATAGTCAGCAAGGAAGTCCTCAAGCCACATCACGGCGTCAAGGTCAAGACCGTTGGTCGGCTCGTCCAGCAAAATGATATCGGGGTTTCCGAAAAGTGCCTGTGCGAGCAGCACCTTGACCTTCTCGCTCTCCTTCAAGCTGCTCATCAGATCGTAAAGGCAATCGACCGAAAGCCCGAGCCCCTGAATGAGCTTTGACGCGTCGGACTCTGCCTCCCAGCCGTTCTGCTCGGCGAATTCCGCCTCCAGCTCCGACGCCTTGATGCCGTCCTCCTCGCTGAAGTCCTCTTTGGAATAGAGGGCGTCCTTTTCCTTCATAATTTCGTAAAGGCGTGCATTGCCCATGATAACGGTGTCAAGCACGGTATATTCCTCAAACGCAAAGTGATCCTGGCGCAAAACCGACATGCGCTGATCCTTCGCGATCGAGACCTCGCCCTTGGTCGGCTCCAGCTCACCGCAAAGGAGCTTGAAGAAGGTAGACTTCCCCGCGCCGTTGGCACCGATCACGCCGTAGCAGTTACCGGGGGTGAATTTTAAATCGACGTCCTTAAAAAGCAGCTGACCGCCGAAGTTAAAGCTTAAATTATTGACTGTGATCATTTCGTATCCATCCTTAAAATTTACACACTAAGAGGTATTATATCATAACTTTTGCCCTTTGGCAAGCAAAAAAAGAAAACCCGTGTGGGTTTTCTTTTTAATCGTCCTTACGGTGACGGCTGTGCAAGAGATGAAAGTGCGCAAAGCGCGCGCTGACTCTGCCCTCTTCGTCGATCTCGCCCGCCTTTTGCAAGGAGATCTTCGTGAGGAAGGGACCGACGAGCTCGTAGATCAGCACCGAGAACAGAGTGATATTGGTGACCATAACGCCCACCGAGCCAAGCTCTGATGCCTTGATCGCCATACCGAGGGCAACGCCCGCCTGCGGGAAGAGCGTGATGCCGAGGTATTTGCGCACGTTAACGGGTGCCTTGGAGATCTGTGCGCTGAAGTAAGCGCCGTAATACTTACCGAGGCAACGGAAAACGATATAGACGACTCCGACGAGCACGATGAGATGATCGGTAAAGACGGAGAGATCGAGCTCCGCGCCGCTGATGACGAAGAAAAGGACGAACAGCGGTGCCGTCCAACGGTCGAGACGGTCCATCAGCTCTGCCGAGAAATCGCAGACGTTGCAGAAGACCGCACCGAGCATCATACAGGAGAGGAGCGACGAGAAGGCGATTTGCACGCCGCCGATCTCAAACTTCAGCATTGAAATTGCGACGGTCAGGAAAACGAAGGCGACCGAGATCGCAAGACGCTTGGAGCGCGAATGGAAGAAACGCTCGATAAAGGTAAACGAGAAGCCGACGACCGTACCGAGAAGGAGAGAAAGCAGTACCTCAAGCAAAGGCTCCAAAACGATCGAAACGATGCCAATACCGCCCGAGATCATTGCCCGCGCGATCCCGAAGGAGACCGAAAAGAGGATCAGACCAACGGCGTCGTCCAGTGCAACGACGGGTAAAAGCGTATTGGTGACAGGTCCCTTTGCCTTATACTGCTTGACCACCATCAGGGTCGCAGCGGGGGCTGTCGCGGCGGCAACGGCACCAAGCACGATCGCGGCGGGAAGCGAGAGCGTATCCTGCATCACGAAGTGCAGTGAGATCAGCGCGGCGTCGACCACGAGCGTGGTAAAGACCGCCTGCAGAATACCGATGACGGTCGCCTGCTTGCCGATATGCTTCAGCTCCGACAGACGAAACTCGTTACCAATCAAAAAGGCGATGAAGCCGAGCGCGACGTCAGGGATCAGCGAAAGAGAATGCAGCTGCTCGATGCTGATAAATCCAAGACCGTTGACGTGGAACGCACCAAGGCAAAACGGGCCGATCAGAACGCCGGCGACCAGATACGCAGTCACGGCGGGTAGCTTCAAAAGCTTTGCCGGGCGCGACAAAAGAAGTCCTGCCAGAAGAGCGATCGACAAACTGAAAAGGATCGTCATAAAAACGAAAACACCTCTAATCAATTAAATTGCACAATATTGTATTTTAATACTTAAAGTAGAATTTGTCAAGTCTTTTCTACAAAAAGGCATAGAAAAACGCCCGTGCGGGCGTTTTTCTATACCTTCAACTTCTCAAGGAAGGCGGCGATCGGTCCGTCGATCGGGCAGAAATCGTGTGCGCCGTCGTGCTCGACAAAATGCACGCTGTCAGCGTCGGGCAAAAGATGCAAAAGGCGCGCAAATTCACGCCGTGCGCCGTCGATGGAAAAGATAGGATCCTCCACTCCGAGCGTAAAGGTCAGATCGCGCGGATACACGAGCGTTGCGACCTCGGCGTCGTAGAGCCTCGCCGCCGAGCCTTGGAATACGAAATCCTGCCAATCGTATACGTCACGCTCACTTAAAAAGCAACCTGAAAGAGCCGCCTTGATGCGCGTATCCGCGGCGGCGGTATAAAGCGTGTAGAAGCCGCCGTAGGACATCCCGACCATACCTATCCTCTCGGGATCGACGAAGGGCTGTGCCTCAAAATAGTCGATCGCACGCATCAGCGCGTAGATCTCCAGCGCGGCGATCGAGCCGCCGACCTGCTTTAGCTGCTTGTCGAGCGTGCGGCGCATCGAGTCGGTATTCTCGTCCGCGGGGCGCACCTCGTAGACCTTAGGATCCCAGAGGAGAAGCTGCGGGGCGAAGGCGTTGACGCCCTGCCGCAGAACGCGACGCGTCATGCCGTGATAATTCGAGGAGCCGCTCTCGTAAAGATCCGAGCAAAGCTCGGGCGTACCGAGACCGCCGTGCTGAGAGAGCACGAGCGGAAGAGCATCCGTTCCCGCGTGACGGAACAGAATGCCGTAGAGCCAAAGTCCGTCAAGCACCTCGATCTGATAGCGAACGATCTCAATGCCGTCATCGACGGTCACGGGGATCGCGCGGACGGCGG
>JAZSGY010000012.1:0-54045 GCA_045532985.1 Eubacteriales bacterium
TCCTGATATAACATCCGATGATGCTTTGAGTGCTATATTAAAATTTCAAGCCAAAGCTACAATTGATGCTATGGAAGCAAATGCCAAAAGTCAACCTGATAACGAATCCGATGAAGATTTCGGTCTTGTTCCCGAAAAGCCTATATTTACCCTTGCGCTAAAGTCGGTTGATGGTGAGGAAGAATATCTTGATAAGCTTCGTACTGAAGGTGGTGAAAAAATCAAGTATACTCGTCGCGGCTCTACAAGCGCAGAAGGTATCAACGGTATGATTGATATTTACGATACATTCTTGCCGTCCGGTCAACCTTATAAGACCATTTACATAAATATGTATGGTGCGAAAGCCTCAGTCTCTGCTCCGAAAGGTTTTAAGTTTGTTGCTGCAAAAGCATCAACGCCTATCAATAAGGTAAAGTCAAAAGTTGAAAAACCAAGCAAACCGAAAAAGCCGATTAGTAAAAAGCTACTGATAACAATTTGTGCAATATCATTTGCCGTTATAACAGCAATTTTACTTGTTGCTTTTGTAGTAATTCCCACAATTAATGGAAACACATCCAACAATGATGAAGTCATAGCTGCTTTCGATTCGGTAGAAGATTTTAGAAAAGCGTTAAAAAAAGATCCGATGCAATATAACGGCAAACGAGTTGCAGTTAAAGGCTATGCTAATCCTTTATTATCTACAGTATATTTGTTCGACAATCTCCCCGCACGTGATGAACTTTGGGATGATAGACCAAGAATTGAGGTAAAGATCACAGATGATGTAAAACTTGCTGTTTTAGAGAGAGGTGACTACATCAATTTAAACGGAGTTGTTACAGTATTCAATAATGAAATATACTTAAGCGACTGCACATACGCGATGATTCAAATTAAAGGCGAGCAATCTCAAAAAACTATAACAGTTGCCCTTACATTGGACTTTGAACCATACGAATATGTTTCAAATGGCGAGTATGTTGGCATACATATTGATTTAGCAAAGGAAATTGCTAAGCGCAACAATTGGGAAGTCACCTTTGTAACCACTGCCTTCGAGAATATTCTCAACGGAGTTAGTAACGGCACATATGATTTAGCTTTTGGTATAGACAAACTTCCTGAACGTGAAGAGATTGTTTCGTTTACCGATGCTTATCATACTGATGCTTATGGTTCTATGTATGCTATATTTTATTCAGAGAACTTTGAGGAGTGGTCAAATTATAAAACAACACTTAGTAGTATGATATCCGATGGAACGGTTGCGGACATATTGAGCAAATACGGTGTCAATTAAAACCCGTTTGTGTTTTGTGAGTAACAAATTAGATTATAGCGATAAAATTATCGAGCCTTTTGCAATAACAACTATCGCAAATTCTTATGATCCGGTATACAACAGTTTCTTTTGGAACAAAAAGAGTGATGATTTTGATTTTATTAACAACGCTTTAGGTATTGGGTTAGAGGTCTCGGTTGTGATTACCAAAAACACTCAAAGAGCTGTTTCGTATCAAAATTCATTTCGTAAACATATTACCACTATAAAGCAGGCAAGTCTCGATGAAAGCGGTGAGTTGCGAGCTTGGTATGGTGGAAGTTTTGGTGAATTGCGCAAACTCATAATAGAAAGAATTCTCCTAAAAAACATTAAGGCAAAAAAACATATGCGAGCCGAAATCAAAGAGTGTCAACTTTGCTTATGTGTCGATGACGGCGGTTGGTTTGAAAAGGAATCAGAATTTGATTTTCTCAAGTCAATAAAGTTAGGTAAAGAGGTAGTATTCCGCAAGGTTTTTATAATCACGAGTTCGCTATTTCTTGTGTATGAAGGTGATGAGATTATCAGATATACACGAAAGGTTTAAATTTAATAGGGTGGGTTAAACTTCCCAGAATTTCAAATTATCAAGGGCGGGAGAAGCTACGTTCAATTTACGTACCACCCGCTCCACCAAAAGAAAAAGCACCCCTTGTGGGTGCTTTTTCTTTTGGTGGGGAGCGTTGTGCCTCGCACAACATGGCACGCAGTGCCTTTCTTGCTCGGTCAGAAATCGCACAGCTCATTGATGCAAAAGCCCCAATGCAACGCCCGAGATCGGTTCTGTGGTGATTTCTGATAATAGTATATCACACTCCGATGAAAAAACAACCCCCAAACAGAAAAAAGTTTGGAAACCGCCTAGCACTCGCTCGATTCTATTGACAGCGAGGAGAATCAAGGGTATAATAACAATAAAAGCTCACAAAAGGTGAATAGAAATGAACGTGAAAATCAAGACCCCGAAGTATTGGCAGATGGAAAGATTTCAACCTCTGACAGAAGTCGAAACGGCATACGGGCACAAGGTAATGATCCCGAGTCGGTTTATCAACGGCTGGCAAACAGCCAAAATGGTTCGCGACGATATGGTTCGTCGAGGATTGGATCCTCTGGATGGCTTGGAAATACACGCCGAAACAGATTCTATATATTACGATTTAGAACGGGTCTTTTACGAGATCTACGAGGAAGAGGACTAAGCGGATATCAGGAAGAATACTGCCAAAAGAAAATGAACGGAAAGTATCAAGTTGGATCAGGACGTATAGTGACCGTCACGCATGATACACCGTTCATTTATAATAGTATATCCGATTCCGACAAAAAAGTCAATCCCTACAAAAAAGATGACAGAGGTCCTGGACCGAGGGAATACCAAAAATGGCGTTACCCAACAGCCTCGCTCTGTCAATATAAGTATATCACGCACTTTCAAAAAAATCAACTGCTTTTCAAAAAACGATAAGGAAGAAAAAAGCAATGGAAGAATTCACACAGCAAGAAGAACTTCTGCTTCTGACTCTGGAGGAGTTTCCTCTGGATCAAGACGATATAACGGCAATTTTTTGCACGCTACAGCGCGATATTCAAAAGTATTTGATGATGGAATTTCTGGTGACACATCCGGAAGCAACGCAACAAGAAATATTGAATCGTCTGGTGGATATAATCCTTCAAACGAAGGAATCCGAGAGCTTGTCAGAAAGCTAAAAGAAAATTACGGGAGCCAAGAAACGGCAGAATGCTCCCTCGACTCCGCTCTCGAATCCTCTCTTGAATCGACGGGCGTCGGCGCGGAAACGGCGCCATCGAATCGGGTCAGCTCGTTGACGGGAAGATTTAAAAATGCCATATTTACTTTTATACGTGGAAGAAGGGCAGCATCCGTGATGCTGCCCTTCTCTGTTCACACAAGAAAATCTTCGACGACGTCCCCTAAGTGTATGGGATCAAGGGCGAGGTCGTTGCACTCCTTTGCAAGTCGGACCAAAGCTTCCCGCTCGGTCGAAACGTCCGCAAACAGATCAAGCTCCACGATTCCCTCCTCGTCACGGGACATCAGGGCAATGCCGTAACCGAGGCGCTTCCCTTCTCTTTGCTCGTGATGCGTTTTGACCACTATGTATTCCGATCTCATTTGTATGCTCCTTCTCTCTTAATTTTTACACAATTCTTGACTTTTCGACACCGCTATGCTACAATATTTTTGTGGTGATAGGTGGTTACACCATTATATCTCAATAAATCTTAATTGTCAATAGTTTTTTGTTATTTTTTCTTAATTTTTATAATATTTTTAATATTTGTTAAGATTCGTATGGTTTTGAGGAGGGGAAACGATGTTTTGGGACGTATATAGCGACCTGTGTGCGAAGCGTGGCTTGTCTGCCAACTACGTGGCAAAAGAGCTTTCGATCTCATCGGGCACGATCACGGGCTGGAAGCAGGGTCGCGTTCCGCAGAACGCAACGCTCAAAAAAATTGCCGACTATTTCGGTGTAACGACCGAGTATCTTCTGGAGAAGGAAGAAAAAAAGAGCGCACCTGCGCCCTTCTACTTTGAGACACCCGATCCCAAGATCCGCTTTTCCTCGGGTGCCGGTTATTCCTACCGCGACCATCCGAACGACTACGTCCCGCCTGCACTCCCGAACGATAAACCCTCTGACCTTGAGCGACTGCTTCTCGGCTATTTCCGTGGGCTGACGCTTGAAAAACAGTTTGAGGTGGTAAAATCGGTCGAGCAAACGCTTTACAAGATGTACGAGGACAATTCCAAAAAATAATTTTCGGGGGGTACTGTATGCTGCTTTACACGCTTGGAACGAGTCACGGTGCCGCAGAAAAGGGACGCTCGCGCTCGGGACATCTTCTGACACTTGGCAATTGCAATTATCTTTTTGATTGCGGAGGCGCCGTAGAGGAAAAGATGACCGATCTTGGTCTTTCCTTCAAGTCGGTTCGTGCGGTCTTCATCACTCATATGCACGAGGATCACGTGGGAACGCTCTCCTCGATCTATAAGCATTTTATGCACTACAACAGAAGCGACGACTGCACCGTAATGCATCTGCCCGAGCAAAACGGGATCGACGCATTCAAGAGCTGGGTTTCCGCTATGCATATGCACACCGATAAGGTATCCTTTCGCCTCTCCGAATCTGGCGTGGTATACACCGACGAAAATATCACCGTCACCGCCATTCGGACGGAGCACGTTGAGGACGGACGATACGAAAGCTACGCCTACATGATCGAGGGCGAGGGCAAGCGTATTCTCTATACGGGCGACCTCAACCGCGATTTTCACGATTATCCCGCGATCGTATTTGAAAAGGATTTTGATCTGATCCTGTGTGAGCTCGTGCATTTCAGTGCCGAGCGCAATCTCGATACGATCATAAAAAGCAGAACGAAGCATCTCGTCTTTACGCACATGTCGCCCCGCAACATTCCCTACGTTGAATCGGTGAGGGATCGCTTTCCCTTCCCCGTCTCGATCGCAAACGATAACGACTGCTTTGAGATCTGATCGATCTGCGCTTTAAGGAGCAAATGATGAGTAAAAAAACAAAAATTAAAAAGAACGGTCAAGCAAACGGCGCAGCAAAGGCAAAACGCCCCTCTCGCCTTGCATCGATCCCGTGGGCGACCCTGTCGCTGGTTCTGCTTTTCTTCGGCGCGGGAATTCTGTTGGTCATTTTCCCGGAAAAATCGCTGACCTGGGCTGTCCGCATCATTGCGGGCGGTGTCCTTCTGCTGGCGCTTTTGCAGCTGATTCTCTCCCTCGGGAAAAAGGCGCGCGGCTTCATTCTGGTCATCGAGATCATTTCCTCTCTTGCCGCCCTTGCGGGCGGGGGGTTTTTGCTCTATGCGCCCGATCGTTCGTTTGAGTATCTCGTGGTGTGCGCGGGCGTCGTTTTGATGATTGACGGCTCCTTCAAGCTACAGACCGCCGTGCATTCACGTTTTTTCCGTTCCGTGCTGTGGTGGATCGTTTTCGTCATTGCCGTCTTTGTGATCGCGGGCGGCTTCCTTCTGATCCGTGTTCCCGTCATGGATGAGCATCTGCACGAAACCGCGATCTTTATGGGCGTCTTCTTTATGGTAGAGGGTGTACAGAATCTGCTCGCCTGCTTTTTCCGCATTGGGGTCTCAAAGAAAATGCGTCTGGCTGAATCAGAAGGGGGAAAGGATTTTCACCTTCCCACCGCAGAGCAGACCTCCACTCCCGAGGAGACGGCAGTTGCATTGCCATCGTCGGCTGACGCTCCCGTACCGCTGATCGAGGGCGAAAAGTCCTCCGCACAGCTCATTCCTCTGCCGAGTGAAAACGAACCATCATAACAACCGATAAAAATACGGTCTCAATTTTGAGACCGTATTTTTTATAGGCTCCTTTGCCGCTTGCCGCGCAAAAGGCGACGTAACACGACGAAGCAGACCGTAAAGTGACAAATTGCGGTCAGCGTCCAGGAGATGGGATAGGAAACGTAGATCGACGTGAGCGTCTGATAATGCTCAAAGACCGTAAGGATCCAAACGATACGAAGAAGGCACGCACCGATCAGCGAAACGACGGTCGAGGTTAGGGATTTGCCAAGTCCGCGGACGACACCGCCGCCGACCTCCATCCAAGCAAGCGAAGGATAGAAAAGCAGCACGCAGTAAAGCCGCTGATACGCCGCCTGGACCGCGATCGATTCAAGGCTTCCTTCCGCCCCCGCCTTCACGCCGTACAGCGCGATCAGCGGATCGTAAAAGAAGAAGAAGATAGCAGCGCAGATCAGCGCAATGACGGTTGTGACGAGGACGGAAACTCCCATCACGCGGTATATACGCCGCGGCTTTCCCGCGCCGAGGTTCTGGCTGGTAAAGGTGACCGCCGCCTGATGCACGGAGTTTGTCGCGGTATAAGCGAAGTTTTCCAGATTCGATGCGGCGGCATTGCCCTTTACAACGGGCTGATAGGCACTGCCTGCGGGTGCTAACTGACTGTCCACGCGAAGGATCGAGGATTGAATGATGAGGTTGGAGAGTGAAAAGAGCGCCCCCTGAAGTCCTGCGGGAACACCGATATAAAGGATATTGCGGAATGCGTAGCGGTCGATCCGCAAGCGGCGGAAGGAAAAGCGGCACGCACCCGTGTCCCGCCGCAGAATGAAAAGCAGGATCACGGCAGACACGGCGTTCGCACACATCGTAGCGATCGCAACGCCCTCAACGGACAGCCCGACGACCAGCACGAAAAAGAGGTTCAGCAGGACGTTAAGGACGCCCGTCGCGGAAAGCACGATCAGCGGCGTGCGCGTGTCCCCCTTGGCACGGAAGATCGAAATGCAGTAGTTCGTCACGGACAAAAACGGAATGCCGAGAAAAACGATGCGCGTATAGATCACGGCAAGCTCAAGCAGCTTGCCCGACGCGCCCATCAGCCGCAACACGGGGCGCGCAGTCGAAAGCCCAAGTGCCAAGCCCCCGACACCGAAGATCAGGCTCATCGCAACGGCGGTATGTACGGTACGGCTGACGGCGTCGTCATCTCCGGCACCGATATGCCGCGCGTCCATTACGTTCGCACCGACTGAAAAGCCCATAAAGATGTTGAACACCATATTGACGAAGGGTGCCGTCATACCGATCGCGCCGACGGCATCGGGCTCACTCGACATCCCGACGATGATCATATCCGCGGCATTGTAGAAGGTTTGAAGAAGGTTTGTGAAAACGAGGGGAAGAATGAAGATCAGGACCTTACCAAGCAACGGTCCCTCCGTCATATTCAGGCTTTTGCGCTGACGGATCGCTTGCATTTGGATCGCCTTCCTTTTTTTAATTTGAGTTCACCTCAATTATAGTCAAACGAAATTCAAAAGTCAATCAAATTACGAAAAAATCCCGACAAACCGTCGGGATTTTTTGTTTTTGAAGAAGCTCTCTAAAAGCCTGCTTTTACAGACCGCATTCCTTTGCGAGTGCGGCGAATGCGGGGAGCGAATTCTCCACCCGCTTTTTATCCACGCAGTACGCGATGCGGACGTAGCCCGTCACGCCGAAGTCGTCGCAGGGCACGACGAGGATCTCGTGCGCCTTTGCCCTTTCGTAAAAGGCGTAGGCGTCCCCTGCGGGCGCCTTGACGAACAGATAGAACGCACCGTCGGGCTTGACGCAATCGTAGCCGTACGCGGTGAGGTTATTGTAGAGCAGATCGCGGTTTTCGCGGTAGGCTTCGATATTGACCTTCGCATCCAGACAGTGCAGAATGACCTGCTGCATCAGGCTCGGCGCACAGACGTAGCCGAGCGATCTGCCCGCGCCGCAGACTGCAAGATAGATATTTTCGGCGTCGTTCATCGCAGGGCTTACGGCAATGTAGCCGATACGCTCACCCGGCAGGGAGAGTGACTTGGAATAGGAATAGCAAACGAGCGTGTTCGGATAATAATTCATCAGATACGGCACGTCAAGCTCGCCGTAGACCAGCTCACGGTAGGGCTCGTCGGCGATCAGATAGATATCGTGTCCGTATTCCTTCGACTTTTTCTTAAGGATCGCTGCGACGGCGGCGATCTTATCGGCAGGATAAACGACGCCGCTCGGATTATTCGGAGAATTGAGGATCACCGCCTTGGTGCGCGCGCTGATCTTTGCCTCAAAATCGGCAAGGTCGATCTGTAAGTCGCCGTCGGGCAGACTCGAAACGAGCGTGCCGCCCGCATTCTCAACGAATACGCGGTATTCGGTAAAGAAGGGTGCGAACACGATACACTCCTCTCCCGACTCCTCAAAAAGAGCGCGCAGGCAGATCGAAAGCGATGCCGCCGCACCGCAGGTCATATAAATATGGTTCGGCGTGAGTGACTGCCCGAAGCGTCTGTTGATATTCTCGGCGATCGCGGTGCGTACGCGAAGGTCGCCCTGCGCCGAGGTGTAGCCGTGCAAAAGCACGGAGTCCTCCGTGCGAAGAAGACGTTCGATCGTCTCGTTGACCTCCTTCGGTGCGGGAACGCTGGGGTTGCCAAGGCTGAAATCAAAGACCTTGTCCGCACCGATCTCTGCGGCACGCGTTTTACTGTACTCAAAGATCTCACGGATGATGGAGCGGCGACTGCCAAGCCCGTACATTTTCTGGTTGTAGCTCATAATTTACTCCTTGATGCCGAGAAGCGCCTCGGCATTGCGATAAAAGATTTTCTCCTCCTCCTCGGAAGAAAGACCCATAGAGCGGAGGATCGCAACCTCCTCCCCGATATCCCGCCACGGGCTATCGGTTGCAAAAAGGATCCTGTCAGCACCGTGCCGACGGACGAATTCGCAAAAAAGCGATCGCTCCATTTCGTGCATACTGTACGAGGTATCGAAATAAAGATCAAGCCCCGCGAGCTTTGAAAGCACCTCGTCTGCCATACGGTTACCGCCCATATGGGCAAGCACCAGCTTGACGCCGCCGACCCGTTTCAGAGCGTTTCTGACACGGTCGGGAGTGCATCGGACGGGCTGATCCCTGTATCCGTCGTCGACCCCTGCGTGAGTGACGACGATCAGATCAAGCTCCTTCGCGGCACAAAGGATCTCGATATACGGATCCTCGTCAAAGAAGGTCTCCTGATAGTCGGGGTGGATCTTTACACCCTTGAAGCCCATTTCCTTCAAAAGTCGCATTTTCCCACGCAGATCCTCACACGCGGGGTGGATCCCGCCAAAGGAGAGGATGCTTCCGCCCGCCTCGTTCAGCGCGGCGGCGAAACGGTTGACCCCTTCAAACTGCGACGGCTTCGTCAGCACGGGAAGTGCGACGGCAAGATCGACGCCGCCCCTCTTGAGGGCGGCGGTAAGCCCCGCCACGGTTCCGTTCGTGTGGGGCGGGATGTTTGCCATTGCCGCGAGTGCGGCAACCGTCCTTTCGGCGATCTTGTCCGAAAAAACGTGCGTATGGAAATCAACGATCATTTTTTTACATTGCAGAAAGCTTCTCTCGCGTGACGGTCTTGACACCGTGCGCCTCGATCGCCGCAGTCGCCGCCTGAAGATCGGACGCCTTCAGCACGACGTACGCCTGCTCTCCTTCAATCGAAAGACCGTACATATATTCAACGTTGACGCCTGCGGTCTCAATGCTCTTGAGAAGCCCCTGCAGACTACCTGCCTTATGAGGGATCTCAATGATCAGAACGTCAGACAAGATCGAGGAGAAGCCTGCCTCTGCAAGCTTTTCCTTTCCCGCCTCGGGATCGCTGACGATCAGGCGCAGAAGTCCGTATTCGGTGGTATCCGCAAGGCTGAGCGAGAGAATGTTCACGCTGTTTTCCTTTAAGACGTTCAATACCTCACCGAGTCTGCCCTGTCTGTTTTCGATAAATACCGACAGCTGTTTTGCAAACATAGCTTACACTCCTTCGTAGCCTTCGAGAAATGCCTTGACGTTCAGATCCACGGTCTTCGGCGGGACGGTTGCCTTCACGGTTTCAAGCCAGCTTTCCTTGTCAAAGCCAATATGCTTTGCGGCGTAGCCGAGCACGACGGAGTTCAGCACCTTGCTGTTGCCGAGCGTCTTTGCGATCTGCATACCGTCGATGGCGTAAACGCTGTGCGTCTTTTTCAGTGCCTCAATGATCCCCTCGGGATACTGCTTCGCACCGATGACGACAGTCATCGGATCGATGCGGCAATCGTTGACGATCAGGACGCCGTCCTTCTTGAGAAAATGCGCGTAACGCTGTGCCTCCAAGCGCTCGAAGGCGATGATGACGTCAGCCTCACCCTCCTCAACGACAGGCTCGTACACCCGTTCGCCGTAACGGACGAAGGTCACGACGCTACCGCCGCGCTGTGCCATTCCGTGTACCTCGGAGATCTTGACGTCAAGCCCTGCGGCGAGGGCGGTCTTTCCAATGATGCGGCTGGTCAGAAGCGTGCCCTGTCCGCCGACACCTACGATCATAATATTCTTTATCATATCATCTACCTACCTTAGAGATCGCACCGAATTTGCAGTAGCTCATACACAGACCGCAGCCGTTACACATCGTTTCGTCGATCTTCACGGTGCCGTCTGCCTGCTTGGTGAGCGCGGGGCATCCGATCTTCAGACACATTCCGCACTTTTTGCATTTTTCCGTATCGCAAACGCATACGTTCGGGAATTTCTGTCCCTTCAGCAGGGCGCAGGGTGCCTTTGCGATGATGACGGTAAGCACGTCGGAGGAAACGCTTTCCTTTACCGTCTTTTCAAGCGTGGGAACGTCGAAGGCGTCGACGACGATCACGCTCGGTACGCCGATCGAACGGCAAAGCACCGACAGATCGATCGCGTAGGTATCCTCACCCTTCAGGGTCTTACCCGTTGCGGCGTGCTCCTGATGTCCCGTCATACCCGTGGTACGGTTGTCAAGAATGATGACCGTGCCCGTAGACTTATTATAAACCAGATTGATCAGCGAATTCACGCCCGTATGTAAGAAGGTGGAGTCACCGATCACGGCGACCCAATTCTTGACGTAGTCCTTCCCCATTGCCTTTTCCATACCGTGGAGCATCGAGATGCCCGCACCCATACAGACGGTGGTATCAATGACACCGAGCGGTGCGACGGCACCGAGGGTGTAGCATCCGATATCGCCCGAGGCGTGGATCTTCAGCTTGTTCAGCACCGAGAAAACGCTTCTGTGCGGACAGCCGGGGCACAGGATCGGGGGACGGTTCGGCGTATCGAGACGCTCGAAGGTCGCGCCGTCCTTTCCGTAAAGAACGCGGCGCAGAAGGTTCGCGCTGTACTCGCCCTGCTTTGTAAAGCACTCCTTGCCCTTTACTGCGATTCCCCAGGCGCGTACCTGCTCCTCGATCACGGGCTCAAGCTCCTCGAAGATATAAAGAGTGTCGACCTTCTTCGCGAACTCCTCGATCAGCTTCCTCGGCAGGGGGTTGACCATACCGAGCTTCAGAACGCTCGCGTCGGGGCAGACCTCCTTGACGTACTGATAGGCAATTCCGCTCGTGATAAAGCCGATCCTCGTATCCGCCATCTCAACGCGGTTGATCGAAAGTGCTGATGCGTCCTCGCTCAGACGGTTCTCTCTGTCCTCGACTACGAGGTGACGGCCGATTGCCGAGGCGGGCATCATTACGTACTTCGATACGTTTCGCTCGTAGACCTTATCGGCGACCTCGACTCTGTCACAGAGGGTGACAGTGCTCTGCGAGTGTGCGAGCTTCGTCGTGGTGCGAAGGATCACGGGGGTATCGTACTTCTCGCTGATCTCATACGCGAGCTTTACGAATTCCTTTGCTTCTCCGCTGTCGGAGGGCTCCAGCACGGGAACGTGTGCCGAGCGTGCGATCATACGGGTGTCCTGCTCGTTCTGCGAGCTGGCAAGACCCGGGTCGTCCGCAACGACGATGACCGAGCCGCCGCCAACGCCCGTGTAGGCGAAGGTGTAGAGCGGGTCGCTCGCGACGTTGAGTCCGACGTGCTTCATACAGGCAAGGCTGCGCGCGCCTGCGATGGATGCGCCGATGGCGACCTCGAGCGCAACCTTCTCATTCGGTGCCCACTCGGTGTAGACCGCATCGTACTTTGCTAAATTCTCACTGATCTCGGTGCTGGGGGTGCCGGGGTACGCGGAGGAGACCTTTACGCCTGCCTCGTACGCGCCGCGCGCGATCGCCTCGTTACCGAGCATAATGACTGTTTCGTTCATCTTATTTACTCCTTAGATCCTTAACGCGCTTTGCTTTTCCCTCGAAGCGCTGAAGGGTATTGGGGGATTCCAGCTTGACCTTGGCATCCACGCCAAGCATCGTTTTGAGTCTGCCCTTGACGTCGGCGGCAAGACGCTCCAGCTCCGCGAAGGAGTCGGTGGAGTGCGCAAGCTCGACCCTGACGGTGAGCTTGTCGAGGTAGCCGTCACGCTCAACGACGATCTCGTAGTGCGGTCCTAACTCGTCGAAGCCGAGGATGACCTCCTCAATCTGGCTCGGGAAGACGTTGACACCGCGGATCTTCAGCATATCGTCACTGCGACCCGAGAGGTTTTCCATACGGCAGAAGGTGCGTCCGCATTTGCAGGGCGCGTAGGTCAGGCGTGTGATATCCTTGGTTCTGTAACGGATGAGCGGCAAGCCCTCCTTCTTGATGCAGGTGATGACGAGCTCGCCCTTCTCTCCCTCGGGCAGTACCTCGCCCGTTACGGGGTCAATGATCTCGGGGATAAAATAGTCCTCGTTGATGTGCATACCGTCCATATATTCGCATTCACCCGATACGCCGGGGCCCATCAGCTCACTCATCCCGTAGTTTGAGGTGATGAGCATTTCGTCGCCCCAGCACTTGTGCATCTCGGCGCGCATCGCATCGGTCAGCATCTCACTGCCGACAAGACCGATCTTCACCTTCAGATCCTTTTTGGGGTCGACGCCGATCTCACGCGCGACCTCCGCCAGACGGAGCGCGTAGGAGGGGGTTGCGACGAGCAGGGTGGTCTCAAAATCCTTCATATACATGATCTGCTTTTCGGAGTTGCCCGTCGACGAGGGGACGATCGCCGCGCCGATGTTTTCAAGTCCGTAATGCAGTCCGAGCGCACCCGTAAACATCCCGTAGCCGAAGCAGATCTGTGCGACGTCCTTTTTCGTCGCGCCGCCCATGCAGGCGATACGCGAGACGCACTCGGTCCACATCTTCAGATCGTTTTCGGTATACCCGACGACCGTCGGCTTACCCGTCGTGCCGCTGGAGGCGTGGATCCTGACAAGATCGTCCTTCGGCACGGCAAAGAGCCCGAAGGGATAGTTGTCACGCATATCCTGCTTGGTGACGAAGGGGAGCTTTGCAAGATCCGCAAGGCATTTGATATCCTCGGGACGGACGCCTGTCGCATCCATCTTCGCGCGGTAGGGCGCGACCTTTTCGTAGACGCGCTTTACGGTTTCCTGCAGGCGGGAAAGCTGTAAAGCCTCGATCTCTTTTCTTGATAGGGTTTCTTCTTTCGACCAGATCATTTCGTTTCCTCTTTTTTAAACGGCAGACCATAGCGAGGCCCCCGTCGTTTTGTACTATAATGTTATATTATAATATATCATTGGCGTTCTGTCAAGCATATGCTTGACAAAATCCGATCGATATGCTAAAATTTCATCGTTTGAAAACGATACGGAGGACCCATCCTATGACAACCTACAAAATGATCGCGTGCGATCTTGACGGAACACTTCTGGACAGCGAGCTGAAAATCAGCGCGGAGAATGCCGCCGCGATCCGCGAAACAGTGGCACGCGGAGTCACCTTCGTGCCGACGACGGGACGTGCCTTCGGTGAGATCGATCCTTCGGTGCTTCGCCTTGACGGGGTGCGCTACGTCATCAGCTCCAACGGCACGCTGGTGCTTGATCTGCAAACGGGTGAGCGCATCAAGACCTGCATTGCAAGAGACGATGCACAGGCGATCTTTGATATTCTCGACGGCTACGAGCGCTTTGAGCTTTTGCATTACGAGGGGGATTCCTACGTTGACGCGGCACTGTGCAACGAGAGGGACTACGAGCGCTTTTATCTTAACCGCCATTTTCGTACCGTGATCGAGGATTCCAACCGAAAGGTAGAGGGCTACAATGAGTGGCGGCGCAAGCTCGACAACATTGAAATGGTGTCGGTTTTTATACCCGACGGCGAAAGGCTCGCCGAATGCGCTGAGCGCGTGCGCGCGCTCGGGGCTTACTCGGTAGTCTCCTCTGCGGCACACAGCATTGAATTTTTCCGAAGCGATGCGGGCAAGGGGAATATTCTTTTGAAATTTGCAGAGCGTCTTTCGATCCCGCGCGAGGCGGTCATTGCGGTCGGCGACTCGATCAACGACAGCTCGATGATCAAGGCGGCGGGTCTTGGACTTGCGGTCGGAAACGCCTTCCCCGAATTAAAGGCGGTCGCGGATGCGGTCATCTGCTCAAACGACGCGCACTGCATCGAATACATTTTGCGGCATTATATCCAATAGAAAAAGGCTCCGTTTGGAGCCTTTTTCTATTGGATCGGTGGCGACCAGGAGCTACCCTTTTCGATCAGAATGGCGTGGATCAGAATATCCGCGGTGATCGCTTCACCGCCGTATTTCCAATCCTTGAAGGAATAGCCGTCGGGGACGAGCTCGCTTGGAAGCTCGGGCAGGTCGGCGCGCTCTCCGTTTGGAACGTAGAGGACTGCGACCGTCCCGATCGCACCGCCGATCGGATCCTTACAGACGAGGGTGACGCGGTGTCCCACCCTTGCTATGAGCGTCAAAAGCGACTCGACGTCGGCATACTCGCCGCCCTCGGTCAGGATGCGTGCCACGTCGTTTAGGGATACGCCGCCGCAGTAAGTCTCCGCGGGGTCGGCGTAGAGGACGCTCACCTTCCCCGCGGAATCGACCGCACGAAGGCAGCCGCGATAAAGGAAGCTTGCAAGATAGCGTTCACGCGGGGCATTTGCCGTCTTTGCATCGTCACCGAACTGAAGCGTGAGCGCGAAGGTTGCGCTCTCCCCCTCGGTATAGGTAAGGAAGGTATAGGATGCGGTCACGTCGGGATCGGTGGCGTAGACGGTTGCCGCCGCAAAATTTGGGTTCTGCGCGGCGTTTTCAAGCGTCAGGTCGCTGAGGCTGTAAAGCGTTCTGTCGCCGTAGCTACCGACGCCCAAAAGAGCGCCGATCTCAATGGAATAACCCGCCGACTCCAGAGCGGAGAGCTTATTCAGGTCGATCTTATAGAGCGTGCGGAGTCCGTTGCTCTCTCCGTCGACCCTTGCCGATATACCGAGGCAGGTCAGCACGCCGTCAAGCTCTGTCGGCGTTTCGGCTGTAAGCGTGAGGATTGGAAGAAATGTAAGAATGAGAAGAAAAATCACGCACGAAAGGCAGATCTTTTTCATTGCTCCTCCATACCATTTATTCTGCGATCAGCGCAACGGGAACGGCGGAACTCGGCGGGATCACGATATTTTGTCCGTTACAGACGGCGTAGAGCGTCACGTCGGAGGCGTTGACGATACAGCCGTTTTCCACGGTGAGTGCTCTGACCGCGTTCGTATACGCGGCAAGGTCGGAGACTGTGACTCGCCACACACCGCAGTCGTCGTCGAAGAGGGCGCACGCCGCCTCAAACTGCACCCAGGTGATGTCGGCGCTCTGACCGCGGTCGATCTCATGGGAGTGACCCCAAACCGTCAGGGCAGTCAGGTCGTCGCCGTGCGAGAGCGAAAGGGCAAGATAATCCTCAGCACACGAGCGGCTCATACCGCCGCGGGCAAGAGCAAAGCCCTGCAAATGGCAGGTGGGGTACCAATAGTACCAATCGGCAGGGAGTGCGTACTGCGATTTTGAAACGTTGCCGACGCCGTTTACGTTGACGTTTGAGTAGGAGTTGATGCCGCCGTAGGTGCGACGGATATTCGTCACGCCGAGCGACTTGATGTAATCGAGGAGTCCTTCCTCGGGACGCTCGATATCGCGATAGGTCTCGGTCATCGGGAAAACGAAAGCACGGACGTCGGCGACACCAAAGCGATTCTTGATGTTCACCATACCCGTATAGATCGCATCCTGACACTGCGCGAAGGTCGCGGGATTGCTCTTACCCGTGACACGCATATCGAGGTGGTTGTAGGTGTGGTTTCCAACCTCGTGTCCTGCGTAGGTCGAGGGCGACAGCTGCGACACGCCATTGAGCATAAACGTGCCCTTCAGTCCGTACTTATTCATAATACCGATACAGGTCGCATCCTTTGCCGCATGACCGTCGTCAAGGCTGAAGGTGATCGCCTTTTTGAGAAATCCGGGATAATAGTTGAGGTCGAGATCCGCAAGGTAGTTTGAGACTGCCGCGGCATTTGAAAGGATCGGTACCTCACGCACGGCGGTATAGCCGCGGTCGCCGTCGGGATCGCCGACGAGCGACGTAGCAACGAGAAGCTTCGACACGCCGCCGCAGTTTTTGAAGGTGTGCGCGCCGAAATCGGTCACGGTGTCACCGACGGCGACGCTCGTCAGGGATAAAAGATCCGCAAAGGCGTAGTCACCGAGCGAGGTAATGCCCGACTCAACGGTGAGCGAGGTGATCTCGGCATTGTACTGCAGATAGGGTGCGGGGGCAGTGAGGGTGTAGTCAGGCATATCGCCGCTACCCGTCAGCACGAGATGACCGTTCGGATAGAGCAGATAGGTGATCGTATCGCCAACCTTACCGACGGCGAGCGTACGGATCGCATCACACACTTTACAAGCATCCCCCTCAAAAATATGATCAAAGGTCTTGCCGCACACGTCGCAAAGACAGTGCTCGGGACGGGCGCGGTAAATATGCTCCTTCTCATCCCCGCAGTATTTGCAGGTGCAGGAGTTTTCAAGATAGGCGTGGTCGGCATCGGTATGTAGCCATTTTGCCGTCAGCGTCAGGGTTTCGGTCACGGGATCGGTCTCAAAAATCCACGGCTCCTCACCGCTATACCAGCCGTCGAAGTGGAAGCCCTCCTTCGTAGGATCGGCAGGCTTGCTCGCGAATTCGTCCTCTTTTACAAGCTGATATTTGACGGTGGTGCCGCCGTCCGTATTGAAGCTGACGCGGAACATCATCTTCTGTCGGTCGGTAAAGCTGTCATCGTAGAAACTACCGCACACCGAGCAGGTATGTCGGGTGTAGCCGCCCGCCTCGGGCGTCGGATGCACGACGCTGTCCTCATAGGTATGCGCCCCCGTCGCGGGTGCAAGCTCCTCCCCACACTCGGTACAGGTCTGTGCCGTGCCGCAGGTCGCGGGATCACCCGCGGTATGGGTATGCCCGTCGCACGCAAAAAGCGAGAACATCAGAACAAGTCCAAGGGCGAGAAATAAAAGAAAGGTTTTTTTCATATAGCCTCCCGAATCGTTTATTCTTTTATTACCTTTCTATTCTAACATATTTGGGGGCGGTTTTGGTTGCTTTTTTTCAAAAACGGCGTTCTGCACAAAAAAGATCGCACTTTTTTTCGCAATATGCACATAAAAAAAGAGCCCTTTGGGCTCTTTTTTATGATAGGAGCGTGTCGAATTCCGTGATCAATCCATCGAAAAGCGACAGGGCGCTGACGATCGGCGTAGGTGCCGTCATATCGACCCCCGCACGCTGAAGGAGCGTGATGGGATCGGCGGCACTGCCCGAGGACAGAAAAGCGAGGTATTCAGCGACGGCGGGCGCGCCCTCCGTAAGAATGCGCTGTGCGAGCGCAACGGCGGCGGAAAAGCCCGTGGCGTATTGGAAAACGTAGAAATTATAATAGAAATGCGGCACGCGCGACCATTCGAGTGCGATCTCGCGGTCGATCTCCATGCCCTCACCGTAATAAACGCGGTTCAGATCATAGTAGATCTCGCTGAGCAGGTCGGCCGTCAGCGATTCGCCCGATTCGGCACGGCGGTTGATCTCCCACTCAAATTCGGCGAACATCGTCTGTCGGTAGAGCGTGGTGCGGAACTGCTCAAGGAAATAATTAATCAGATAAGCGCGTTCCTTTTTGTCGTTCGTTTTGGAAAGCAGATGCTTCATCAAGAGAACCTCGTTGCAGGTCGAGGCGACCTCGGCAACGAAGATGACATAATCCGAGTTGACGTAGGGCTGGTGCTTTGCCGAAAGATAGGAGTGCAGGGCGTGCCCCATCTCGTGCGCGAGCGTGAACTCGCCGTCAAGGGTATCCTTATGGTTGAGAAGGACGTAGGGGTGCGGTCGTGCGCCCGAGGAGTAGGCGCCGCCGCGCTTGCCGACGTTTTCGTAGACGTCGATCCAGCGGTTTTGGAAGCCCTCCCGCAATATCGAGAGATACTCCGCGCCGAGCGGTGCGAGTGCTTCAAGCACGGTCTCTTTCGCCTCGGCAAAGGAGATACGGCGATCGCTTTCGCTGACGATCGGCGTGTAGATGTCGTACATATGCAGGGTGTCAAGCCCCATTTTTCTTTGTCGGACGGCAAGATAGCGGTGCATCGCATCCATATGTCCGCGCACCGTTTCAATGAGGTTTTTGTAAACCTTAGTTGGCACCTCCGTACGGTCGAGCGAGGCGGTCAGCGTGTCGGGGTAGTTGCGCAGGCGCGCCTTGAACATCAGGGCGCGCACCTGTGCGTCGAGCGCGGCGGCGCAGGTGTTTTTCACGCTGTCAAAGACCGCGTAAAAGCTACGGAAGGTATTCTCACGCAGAACGCGGTCGGGGGATTGCATCAGGGTGATATAACTGCCTGCGGTGAGCGGATGCGCTACGCCGTCGCCGTCGGTGACGTCGGGAAAGCGGAGATCGGCATTCTGGAGCATCGAGTAGATATTCTCGGGGGCGGCGGCAAGCTCGGCGCTCGCCGCCAGAATGCGCTCCTCGGCATCGCTGAGGATATGGGCGCGGCGGCGGCGTAGGGTATCAAGGTAGCGGCGGTATTCCGAGAGTGCGGGGCACGCCTGATAAAACGCGTCAAGCGTTTCGTCGGGGATCGCCAGAAGCTCGGGGCTCACGAAGGACAGCTTGCTTCCGTATTCGGCAAACGCCGACTGCACCTTGCCGCGCATATCGGCGTATTTTGCGTTTGCCGTGTCCTCGTCCGCCTTACGGCTCGCGTACTGTGCGATCGCCTCAAGCGTAAGATCGGCGGCATCGGACGCCTTCAGAAAGGATAAAAGCGCATCGGCAGAGTCGGAAAGCCGTCCGCGATAGGCGGCAAGCGAATCGCCGAGCGCGGGGATCGTTTCAAACGCGGCGCGCCAGGCGTCGTCACTCGGGAAAAGGACCGAGAGATCCCACGTGTCCTCGGTTTTTACCTCGGCTCGGGTTTTGATTTGTCCGTTTTTCATCAGGCTCTCCTTTCGGGCAATTCAATCTGATAGCCGTCGCCGATTTGGGTAAGAGCGGTCTCATAGACGGCAACGAATCCGCGGTACAGAGCGGTAAGGTCGGCGCACGCCGCGGTCTCATAGCACGAATGCATCGCAAGCTGTGCGGCACCGATATCAACGGCAAGCATCGGCAGATTCGAGAGCGCAACGGCACCGAGCGTGGAGCCACCCGCGATATCGGGGCGGTTGGCGTAATCCTGAACGGGTACGTCGCGGCGGCGGCAGATCTCGCGGAGGATCGCGGCAGATTCGGCACCCGTCGTGTAGCGGCGGTTTGCGTTATGCTTGAGCACGATGCCGCCGCCAAGGATCGGCGCGGCGGAATCCTCGCTATACTCGGGGTGATTTGGGTGCTTTGCGTGCGCACCGTCCGCCGAAACGAAAAGGCTGTTTCGGATCACCGTATCAAAGGAGAGCGAAAGCACGCGGCAGATGCGCTCCAGTATACGCGTTAAGATCGGGGATGCGGCACCGCTGCGCGTGGAGGAGCCGACCTCCTCGTGATCAAAGACGGCAAGCATCGGAATGCTGTGCGTCGGTCGTGCGTCAAGCAGGGCGCAAAGCGCGGGATAGGCCGAGAAAAGATCGTCAAGGCGGGGGGCGGCAAGAAGCTCACCCTTCGCGCCAAGCAGGGCGGGGGCGGTGCGGTTATATAGGAACAGTTCCGCATCGAGCAGGTCGGCGCGCGGGACTGCAAGCTTCTCTGCCACGAGATCGTAGAGCGAGGCGTTTTCGAGACCGAAAAGCGGCTGTAGGTCAACCGCAGGATTGAGCGGCGTCTCCGCCTTATTTCGCGTCAGATGCGGTGCAACCGAGGGAATGATAAAAAGATCGCGGTCAAGGTCAACGGTTTTCGTTTCAATGCCGTTAGGCGTGCGGCAGACGACCTTCCCCGCGACCGAAAGCGGGCGGTCAAGAAGCGTCGCCGGGTTGATGCCGCCGTATTTTTCCACAGCCAAACGCGGGTAGGGTGCCGTGCCGCGCTCAGGGGTCGGCAGGACGGCAAGCGTCGGTGAATCGGCGTGCGCCGCAACCGTCATAAAGCCGCGCGCATCCTTGACGGTGCGGAAGGCGAATATAGCAGAGCGGTCGATCTCTATAAAGTAGCCCGCTCCGTCCTCAAGCGCATCAAAATCAAGCGCAAGGGGTTGAAAGCCCGCGGAGAGCAGACGGCGGCGGATCGCGTCGACCGTCAGCGCGGCGACGGGCGCCTCCTTTAGAAATGATAAAAAACCGTTAACGTTACACATATTTTTCTCGCTTTCGGAGTTTTTCTCTTAAAAAGATATCATAATATCTATAGAATAATACAGAAATAATAAAAAGTCAATTGCTTTTCTGCGAATTTTATGCTAAAATGATTGCAGTTTTGATAAAGGAGCCTTTTTATGTCTGTGCTTGAAAGTCTTTCCCCGTCACGGGTTTTTTATTACTTTGAACAGATCTGTGCGATCCCGCATCCCTCGGGGATGACGGCGGGCGTGCGCGACTACTGTGCGTCGGTGGCGGAGCGTTTATCTCTCCCCTGCCGTGCGGACGACGGCGGCAATCTCGTCATCTGCAAGCCCGCGAGTCGTGGGTACGAGGGGCATCCCACCGTTATTTTGCAGGGGCATCTCGATATGGTCTGCGAGGCGGTCGAGGGATGTAAAATAAACTTTACAAAAGAGGGCATCACGCCGACCGTAACGGGTGACACGGTGCGTGCGCTCGGCACGACGCTCGGGGCTGACAACGGCATTGCGGTTGCGATGGCGCTTGCCATTTTAGAGGATACGTCGCTTGCGCATCCGCCGATCGAGGTTTTGCTGACGGCGGACGAGGAGATCGGTCTTCTGGGCGCGGGGGCGCTTGACGCGTCGCTTCTTTCGGGGCGGATGCTCATCAATCTTGATTCCGAGGACGAGGGGATCTTTACGGTCTCCTGCGCGGGCGGCGTGCGTGCGGATATGCGCCTGCCCACCGTCCGCGAGGCTGCCGTCGGCTACCTTTCCACGATCCGACTTTCGGGCTACTGCGGCGGTCACTCGGGCATTGAGATCAACAACGGTCACCGCAATGCGATCCTTGATCTTTTGTCGCTTCTCTCCTCTGTTCCCGCGCTCCGCATCGTTTCGCTCTCAGGCGGCGGCAAGGATAACGCCATTCCGCGTGCGGCAGAGGCGTGCGTTCTGACCGAGACACCGATCGACGAGGCGGCGCTTACCTCTGCGATCTCCGCATTTCTTGAAGAAGAACCCGATGCCGAGCTTTCGGTTTCTGCCACGGGATATACCGACGCCGAGGCTTTGACGGGATCCGCCACGCAGAGCTTGCTTGAATTTGCGGCGGCGCTTCCCAACGGCGTGCTGAAGATGAGCGAGGATATTGCGGACTTGGTCGAGACCTCGCTCAATCTCGGCATTCTTGAAATGAATGAGGATGCAGTCACCTTCACCTCTGCCCTGCGCAGCTCGAAAAATCAGGCGCGCACCGAGCTTTCCGACCGACTTTCGGCACTTTGCCGTACGTTTGGCGGCAGTTACTCCACGCACGGGGCGTATCCTGCTTGGGAATATCGCAAGGATTCTCCCCTGCGCGATACCGCTACGGCGGTCTTTACTAAAATGTACGGGCACGCGCCGATCATTGAGGCGATTCACGCGGGGCTTGAATGCGGGCTTCTCTCCGACAAGCTCCCTGGGCTTGATTCGATCTCGATCGGTCCTGAGCTGCACAAGGTGCATACGCCCGAGGAGTCGCTTTCGATCTCGTCCGTTGCACGCACCTATGCGTTCGTATGTAAAATACTTGAGGAATTATAAGATGAAAAAAACGGTTTTGAAAAAATACGCCCATCTGCTTGCCGCGGTGGGTATCAACGTAAAAAAGGGGCAGGAGGTCATCATCAAGGCAGAGCTTGACCAGCCCGAATTCGTGCGGATGCTGACGGCGGAATGCTATCGCCTCGGCGCACGGCGCGTGACGGTGGATTTTTCGGATCAGAGGATCGACCGCCTGCACGCAAAGCACCGCACGCTCACGACGCTCTCTGAGCTGCCGAGCTACGAGCTTGAAAAATGGCGGTATCGCGCCGAGCATCTGCCGTCGATGATCTATCTGCTTTCCGAGGATCCCGACGGAATGAGCGACCTTGATCAGGCGAAGCTCGCGAAGGCGTCGCGCGCAAAAATGAAGCACATCAAGCCCCTGCGCGACAGTATGGAAAACAAGTATCCGTGGTGCATTGCCGCCGTACCCGGCGAGGCGTGGGCGAAAAAGGTCTTCCCCGAGTTCAAGAAAAGCGTCGCCGTAGAGCGACTGTGGGAGGCGATCCTTCACACCTCGCGCTGTACCGACGATCCCGTTGCGGCGTGGGCGGCGCACAACGAAAATCTTGCGCGGCGCTGTGCGTATCTGAATGGCTTGCAGATCAAAAAACTGCATTACACCTCGAAAAACGGAACCGATCTTACCGTCGGGATGATGCCCGAGGGACTTTTCCTCGCGGGCGGCGAGTATACGCTTGACGGTCATTTCTTCAATCCGAACATTCCCTCCGAGGAGGTCTTCTCAACGCCGAAGCGCGGCGAGGCGGAGGGGATCGTCTACGCGACGCGTCCGCTTTCCTACAACGGGCAGCTGATCGAGAACTTCTCCGTCCGCTTTGAGGGTGGAAAGGCGGTCGAGGTACACGCCGAGAAAAACGAGGCTCTGCTTCGCGAGATGATCGGGATGGACGAGGGGGCGGCATACCTCGGCGAGGTCGCGCTCGTGCCCTACGCGTCACCCATCAACGACTGCGGTATTCTTTTCTACAATACGCTGTTTGATGAAAATGCGGTCTGCCATCTGGCGCTCGGTCGCGGCTTCCACAACTGCGTGCGCGATTACGAGACGCGCTCCTTTGAGGAGAATACGGCGCTCGGGGTCAACGATTCGATCATTCACGAGGACTTTATGATCGGCACTGACGATCTTTCGATCGTTGCGCTGTGCGCAAACGGGCAAAGTGTGGAGATCTTCAAGGACGGAAACTGGGCGTTTTGATATAAAAATTCGGGGCTGGCGCAAATGCGTCAGCCCCTTTTTCCTTATTTTTTCGTGCCCGTGACAGAGACGTTATTGATCGCGAACTCGCCGCCTGCGGTACCCGTGAGGGGCTCGCCGCGCATATTTTCGTCGCTTGCGACGGCGATGCGAATGTAGACCGTATCGGCATCCGCGAGCGATGCGGGGAGTGCGACGCCGTCAAACGCGACGAACATCTCCTTGTTGCGCGCCAGCGTGTAGGCGGTTGCGGGAAGCTCGGTGTAGGTCACGCCGTCGGTGCTGTAGGAAAGCACGTAGTCGACAGGACCCGATTTGCTTGCGCCGATGGAGGCGGTGAAGCGGATATCCTTATAGCCCTTTGTGCTGAGCCTTACCGTGAAGCCTGCGGCGGAGGCATCCCAGGGATTCTTTGCCGAGGCGTCGGTGATCGGGACGTATTTGCCCGTGTAGGGGTCCTTCGACCATTCGAGCTTCTTGTTTGCGCCGTTGACCGATGCCGTCAGGAGTGCCGTGCCCTTCAGCACGCCGCCCGTTGCGGCGTAGCCGTCCTTGGTGCCGAAGGCGGTCATTTCGCCGCCCGAGCTACCGCCGTAGTAGTAGAAGGAGGCGAGCGTATCGGTCGCGACGTAGTCGGGATCGACCGCGTAGTTGGCGTGTACCGAACCGTTCTCCGTCAGGGTGACGGTCGTCGTCGGAGCCTTCGCATCGGCGACCGTTGCGCCGCCGCTGACGTACCAGCCCGTAAAGCGGTAGCCTGCGCGCGGCTCTGCCGTGATCGGGATCGCGTAGCCGCTGTAATAGGTGCCGTAGAATGCCGAGGACAGATCGGGTGTAACGGTGTTGACCTTCACACCGCCGCCGAGCGATGCGGTGACCGTGAGGGTCACGGCCTCGCCGCAATCCGTGAAGTAGGTGGGGATCTGCGCGATGACGTGCGCGGGACGCTCTGCCATAAAGGTGCGCAGGGTCGTGATGCGGCCGGAGTTTGCGTACGCTGATGCGGTGTAGCCCGCGTTACCGCCGTAACGGCGATAGTGCGTGACCATTGCGGGGGTATAGAGGGCAACCATCGCGTCAAGCGCGGCGTCTGCGTGAAGCGGATCGAAGTTCTGATTGATCAGATCCATCATCGTATTGACGAACTGTGCGCGGAAGGTGGCGTTTTTGATGACGTACTGGAACATAATATCGCCGCGTGCGCGGGCGAAGGCGTCGGAATCCGCCTTCGTACGGTTGTCAGCCCCCGAGGAGAACTCGGTGTCGTAGAGCATCCAGCGCCAGCGTCCGTCCTCATAGGGACGGCCCGTGACCGACGCGGAGCGCCACATCTCGTAGTTGTTGCCCGGCCAGTCGACGTTCGAGATATAGATCTCGGCGCACATATAGTCGATGTAGCTTTGGATATCGACCATCTGGCAGAGCTTCTCGTAATCCTCGTCGCCGTCGGCAAAGTTTGCCTTGCGGACGAAGCTGCGAAGCTCGTTATACGCATCCAGTGCGGCGGTACCGCCTGCGGCGGACTCGCCCTTTTTGACCATATAGAGATTCTTCTTGTCGATGCCGTAGCGATTCGAAACGTAATCGTCGTTGTAGTATTCCTGCACGTTATAAACGCCATTGAACGTGCCGTTTAAGAAGACGGCGGCGATGCGGTATCCCTGCGTTGCGAAATTGCGGTCGGTGACGAGCGATTGCAGGTATACGTCGTGCAGCTTCGTTGCCTGATCGTTACCGCCGTTACGCAGAATGAATACCGAGGTGGCATCCACGCCGCCGACGATCGAGGTCGGGAACAGGTCGCTGCCGCTGTACTCCTCTCTCGCGTAGACGCGGACGCTCTTTTGTGCCGCCGTGCGCGAGGCACCGCCGTGCACGCGGATGCCGACGGTCTGCGCGAACAGGAGAGTCGGCGTATTGCCGCGGACGGAGTAATAGTCCATAAAGGTCTCGCGCTCCCAATCACGGCCCGTGTTGTTGTAATTGGTGAAGATGCCGTAGCTTTCGTCGTAAAGACCCGCAGGATCGGTGACGAGAGAGACGAGAATGAGGTTGTTGTAATTCGCAAGATTGCCGTAGCCGATGAAGTAGGTGACGGTCGTGGGTGCGCTGACGTTGCCGTTCGCATCCACCGCGATGGCACGCAGAACCGTCGCGCGGTCCTTCTTTGCATCGGACAGATTGCTCACGGAGATCGCACCGCTGTAAGGGATCGAGTGAATGGTCGGTGTGCTGCTGTCCGTGGTATAGTAGATCTTCAGCCCTGCCGCGGCGTTGATGGTAACGTTGAAGGCGGAGTTGTAGAAGCCGCCCGGGAGCGAGAAGGTCGGGGGCGTGACGGTGACGATCACGGGTGGTGTCATTTCTGCCGCACCGCTGTTCGAGGTTGCGGGGGTCGGCACGCGGAAGCTGAAGTCCGTACCGCCGTCGGGCGTACGCGCGTAAGCCGCATCGGCGAAGGTCTCGGGCACCTCGACCTTATCCAGAAGGTTGCCGTCGGCATCGTAGAGGTAGAGCGTTTCGCCGCCCGCCGAGATCTTGAAGGGGGCGTGCATTTCGTCGCCAACCGACTCCTCACCCGAGCAGAACAGGATCAGTCTGCCGCCCGGGGCAAGCACGACGTCGCCAAAGACGAAGCGTGCGGGATAATCCTCATCGTCGCTGAAGCTACAGCCCGAGAGGTTGAGCGGCAGCTTCGAGGTATTGAGGATCTCCACCCAGTCGCTGTAATCGCCGCGGGAGTCGGCAATGCCCGCGTTATTCTGTCCGACGACCTCGTTGATGAGGATCTGTCCCTTCGAGGGATTCGTCGTCTGCATCATATAGGCGACGTCGGAGATCATTGCCTCAATACCGTCACGCGTGGCACTGCCGATCTGCATACTTGCCGCCTTGGTGTGCACGAGTGCGCGGTAGGTATCGTTCAGCGTGTGATAGACCGACAGAGAAATTCCGTAATACGCCGCAAGATCGGCAAAGTGGTTCTGCCGCTTTTCGGCATCGGTGAGCGTCACGTCGTAAACGCGGAGCGCGTAAAGCGATGCGGGGGTGTTTTCAAAGAATCGGAAGAGTCCGTTTTCAATGCTCTCGTTCGGAACGTACGCTGCCTTGCTGCCCGTGGTGAGGGTGTAGATGCTATTTCCGTCGGTTTCAACGCCGTATTCGTATTCCGACTCGATCGCCGTTTTGGTAAGCGTCATCGCGTGAATTCCCTGTGCGACGCTGGCGGCACCGAAGCGGTATTTGGAATCGGCATTGTGCGTTTTCGCGGTGTAGACGACGTAGGAGGAATAGAAGGTGGAACGGTTGCTCGTGCGGGCGTAAAGCTGGAACGCGCCGAGCGTATAGCCCCACTGATGGTTGCCGTCGCCCTGACTGCTGTAAGAGCGGTTGGTCGTGACGTAGCCGTCGGTATCGATGACGCCGTGGAAGTCGGCAAGCATCTCGACCGTATAATCGTTCTTCGGCAGATTTTCGATGCCGAGATCAAGGTAATGCGCGCCGACGTAAGGATTCGAGCCGTAAAAGAGGTCGGGCAGATCGTAGCCGATCGCACCGTTTTCATTTCGGCGCCAGCCGGAGAAGCTGTAATAGACTGCGTCGGGATCGGCGGAGTACGTACCGCTCGGAAGCTTCGCTTCCACGACGGTCACGATCTTCCAGATCGCCTCGTTTGCGCCGCTTGCATTGGTATAGTATTTACCCGTGCCAAGGGTCGTTGCATCCTCAACGGCTGTGGGATTGGTATAGACCGTGGTCACGACACGGCAGGCATCGCCACCGAAATAGCGGGCGTCAAGCGCGTAGGCGTTCGGCGCATCGGTCCTGTAGCTTTTGTTGTATTCAAAGGAGTAGGTACCGACGGCGTTGCCCGTAGCACCCTTGAGCGTATAGGCGGTTCCGTCCGACGTCAGCGAGCGCCACGTGCCCGCACCGCCACCGTCAAGCGTCAGCGTATCCCTTCCGTATTCGCCGTAGGAGAGCAGAAGGACCTTCAGACCGCGCGTGACGTAAAGCGACTGATAGTCGGAGTCGGTCGGCGCGGTGCTTTCCGACGTCCACTTTGCGTAGAGGGAAAGCGCGCCCGTGACCGTGGTATCGTTAAGGACGGTGATCGGCGCACCCTCATAGCCGCTGTTGGTATACCAGCCGCCGAAGACGTGACCGTCGCGCCGTGGCTCGCTCAGCGCAACCGAGCTGCCGACCGTAAAGACGCGGGGATTCTCGGTCGTTTCGATACCGCCGTTCAGGTAGTAAGTAATGAGGACGGTTTTCGGCGGCTCGGGCTCAGGCTCAGGCTCCCGGTCGTCGTAGATCGTGAGCGTTGCCGTCAAATCGGCGATGGGGGCATAACCGACGGGGACCGTGAAGCGCGCGGTGACCTTATATTCGCCGACGGCGCTCTTGCCGTTGCCGATATATTCCACGCTGACACCCGTAGGCAGCGGCGTGCCGCCGATCGCAAGCGACTTGATCCCGCCGTCGTAAGCGAAGGTCGCATCCTCAAAGGTAATGCCCGTGACCGTAAGCGGCGTGATCTCAAGCGTTGCGGTCATTTCGGGCAGGGGCTTATAGCCTGCGGGAACGCTGAAGCTTGCAATGACCGTGTATTTGCCGGGGACGGTCTTGCCGTTACCGATATAGGTGACCTCAGTCCCCTCGGGCAGGTCGCCGTTGACGGTGAGCGTTTTCGGCGCGCCGTCGTATTCATAGATCTCGTCCTCAAAGGTGATACCCGTGATCTCGATCAGCTCATCGTCCGACGGTGCGTCGGGCGAGTCGTCGTAGATCTCGAGCGTTGCCGTCATATCCTCAAGCGGAAGATAACCCGCGGGGACTGTGAAATGCGCGATGACCTTATAACTGCCGATCTCGGTCTTTCCGTTGTTGGTATAGGTAACGGTCACGCCGTCGGGCAGCGGCGTACCGCCGATCGAGAGCGATTTGATGCCACCGTCGTAGGGGAAGGACGCGTCCTCAAAGGTGATGCCCGTGATCTCGATCGGATCCTGCGGCTTCGGTGCTGTGACCGTCAGAATCGCCGTCATATCCGCAATGGGGTGGTATTTTTCACTGACGGTAAAGACGGCGGTGACGGTGTATTCACCCACCTCGGTCTTTCCGTTGTTGTAATACTGTACGCTCACACCCTCAGGCAGCGGCGTGCCGCCGACCGCGAGGTGCTTCTCGGTTCCGTCGTACTCAAAGCTCGCGCTTTCAAAGGTGATCCCCGTCACAGTGATGCGGTCGTCCGTAGGTGGCGGCGTAGGATCACCCGAGGAGGAGCTACTGCTCGAGGCGGGGGGCGACGGCGGATCGGTCGGTTCCTCCTTTGCACAGGCAAATAACGCAAAAAGGACGAGCGATAGCATCAGAAGCACAAGCCATCGGCGTCCCTGTATCCTCGTAAAGAATGATTTTTTCATTCGTTATATCCTCCATAAACAATCAGGAGCTTTTGTGCAAATTGCACAAACCGTCCTGCGGATTGGGAAATACTTTATTTCATTGTATCAAATTTCACGAGGAGTGTCAATATATTCCGAAAGAAAAAAGCGGGCACACGCCCGCTTTTTTGGGATTTTTGATCAAAGACCGAAGGTGTCGCGCAGATAGTCTCTCGCGATCTTTGCAGCCTCCATTTCGGTCATACCGTCGTAGGTCTTATCCTGCTCCACGATGACCGTCTCGGTGCCGCACTCCTCGCACGCCTTGAGAATGGCGGCGAAGTCCTGTCTGCCGCGTCCGAGCGGGCAGAATTCAAAGCCGTTATCCTCACGCGAGGCGCTCTTCATGCTGTTGCCGTTTTTGTCGATCAGATCGTAAACGGGACCTGCGCCGAGGTTCTTGCAAACGAAGTCCTTCAGGTGAACGACGGGCACGTTGCCCTTGAACTGATAGATCTTCTCCTCGGGACGGATGCCCGCGTAGTGTACCCAGCAGGTGTCGATCTCGGGGAAGATGAGGTCAAGGCCGATCGTATCGAAGATGTAGTCGTGCAGATACTTGCCGTCGTGGGTCTCAAACTCGAAGTCGTGGTTGTGATAGCCGAGCTTCATACCGTTTGCCTTCAGTGCTTTTGCAACCTCAGTGAAGCGTGCAACGGTAGCATCCCACTGATCGGTGCCCGCAAGTGCTTCCTTGCCGTACCACGGAATAACGGAATACTCGACGCCGAAGCCCTTCAGGTAATCGATGGCGCCCTGTACGTCGTCGTTGTAGAAATCAAGTCCCTGGTGTACCGAAATACAGGTCAGACCGTATTTGTCAAGCAGTGCCTTGATCTCCTCGGAGGTCTTGCCGTAGTAGCCTGCGAACTCGACGTAGTCGTAGCCCATTTCCTTGAGTGCCTTAAGCGTACCCTCAAAGTCCTCAGCCATAGCGTTACGTACGCCGTACAGCTGAATACCGACGTTGAATTTTTTCATAAGTTTGCTCCTTTATGTCTTTTTTGATTTTATGATAGCGCAAAAAAAGAGGAAATGGAATGGACGATTCCGCCATATTGATGGACAAAACCGACTTTTTAAAGCATTTCGCCCCTTTTTCTTATTCATTTTAGCACAAGCGCGAAAAAAAGGCAATGCTTTTTTGTAATTTTTACTAAAAAATAACCGCTCGGCAAAAAGCTCTTGCTTTTTTCGCGCGCGTGTGTTATTATATTATGGTATGCTTTATAAAAAGGAGTGAACGTTATGTCAAACATCTGGCACGATATCTCCCCGAAGCGCATCACGCCCGAGGATTTTATCTGCGTGATCGAGATCTCGAAGGGGAGCAAGAAGAAATACGAGCTGGACAAGGAAACGGGAATGCTGATCCTTGACCGTATTCTTTACACCTCGACGCACTATCCCGCCAACTACGGCTTTATCCCGCGCAGCTACGGCGACGACGGCGACCCCCTCGACGTGCTTTTGCTCTGCTCCGAGTCGATCGAGCCGATGACGCTCGTGCGGGCGTATCCGATCGGCGTGATCTCGATGATCGACAACGGACGCAACGACGAAAAGATCATTGCGATCCCCTACAACGATCCGACCTACAATCACTACACCGACATATCCGAGCTGCCCGCGCACATCTTTGAAGAGATGCGGCATTTCTTCTCGGTCTACAAAAATCTTGAAAACAAGGAGACCGCGGTCAACGAGGTCGCCGACCGTAAGGTGGCACTCGAGGCCATTAAGAGCTCGATCGACCGCTACGTCGAGAGCTTTTGCAAGTGATTATTCATTTTCTGTTGCATAAGTATTCATTTTATTCAAATTAAACAAAAATATTTGCAAGAATATTCTGTTTTTCTACTTATTTTTTGCAAAAATATTCGAAAATCTATTGCATTTTGGCAGTCATTGCTATATAATAGTTACATTCAAGGACAACCCGTGAGGTTTGGAGGCTTTTATGCAGACGAAAAAGATATTCATTGACGGTGCGGCAGGCACGACGGGACTTCGCATCCACGAGCGTCTTGCTCTCAGAGAGGACGTTACGCTGCTGACGCTCTCGGAGGGAGAGCGTAAGGATCCCGCGGCGAGAGCGAGGATGCTCAACGCCTCTGACGTTGCCTTTCTCTGTCTTCCCGACGACGCCGCGCACGAGGCGGTCTCGATGATCGAAAATCCGGACGTGACCGTGATCGACGCGTCAACAGCGCACAGAACCTCCCCTCTTTTCGCATACGGCTTTCCCGAGCTTTCGGACGCACACCGTCAGGGTGTGGCGACCTCGCACCGCATCGCGGTGCCGGGGTGTCACGCAAGCGGCGTGATCTCGCTCGTTTATCCGCTCGTAAAGGCGGGACTGCTTCCCGACACGGCGCACCTTTCGGTGCATTCGCTGACGGGATACAGCGGCGGCGGCAAAAAGATGATCGCGGAGTATGAGTCAAAGGACAGAAGTCCGCTTCTTTCCGCACCGCGCCAGTACGGTATCACGCAGTCGCATAAGCACCTGCCCGAGATTGGACACGTGACGGGGCTGAGGACGCTCCCTGCGTTTTGCCCGATCGTTGCCGACTTTTACAGCGGAATGCTCGTGACGGTGCCGCTGTTTGCATCGGATATCGGCGGCAGCGTTTCGGATATCAAAAAAATCTACGCCGAGGCGTATACGGGGCCTATTGTAAAATTCGTTCCCGACGCCGACGAGAGCGGTTTCCTTTCGGCAAACGCGCTGTCGGGACTTGATTCGATGCAGATCTCGGTCTTTGGGAACGAGGATCGCATCCTTTTGGTGGCACGCTACGACAACCTCGGTAAGGGCGCGTCGGGGGCTGCACTGCAATGCATGAATATCGCCATCGGGACGGATGAGACCCGTGGCTTGGTTTTGGAGGCTTAAAAATGAAGATCATTGACGGCGGCGTTTGTGCCGCAAAGGGATTTTTGGCAAACGGGATCCACTGCGGGATCCGCAAGAACAAATCCAAAAGAGATATCGCGCTGATCTACAGCGAAACGCGTGCGTCAGCCGCAGCGGTCTATACGAAGAACCTTGTGAAGGGCGCGCCCCTTTCCGTGACGAAAAAGCACATTGCCGACGGCTACGCGCGTGCGGTGATCTGCAACAGCGGAAACGCGAACACCTGTAACGCCGACGGCATTGAGATCGCGGAAAAGACCGCAGAGCTTCTGGCGAAGGAAATGAAGATCGACGCATCCGACGTCGTCGTTGCCTCGACGGGCGTGATCGGACTTCCGATGCCGATCGAGCCGTTTGAGACGGGCATTCCGTCGCTGGTTGCAGGACTTTCGCGCGACGGCGGTCACGCCGCGACCGAGGGGATTATGACGACCGACACAAGACCGAAGGAGATCGCCGTGGAGTTTACCGTCGACGGTAAGGTCTGCCGCATCGGCGGTATTGCAAAGGGCTCGGGCATGATCCATCCAAACATGGCGACGATGCTGGTATTCATCACCACCGATGTTGCGATCTGCCCTGCACTTTTGCAGAAGGCACTCTCGGGCGACATTGAAAATACCTTCAATATGGTGAGCGTTGACGGTGACACCTCAACGAACGATATGGTCTGCATCCTTGCGAACGGTGCGGCGGGCAACGCCGAGATCACCGAGGAGGGTGAGGACTTCAGGACCTTTATGACCGCGCTGAACACGGTGACGGTCGACCTCTGCCGCAAGATCGCAGGGGACGGCGAGGGTGCGACGAAGCTGCTCGAATGTAAGGTTACGGGCGCGAAGGAGCTTTCGGTTGCAAAGACCGTGGCGCGCAGCGTCATCTGCTCCTCTCTCGTCAAGGCGGCGATGTTCGGTGCCGATGCAAACTGGGGGCGCGTGCTTTGCGCCATCGGCTATGCGGGCGTTGACGTGGACGTCAACAAGGTAGACGTGGACTTTGCCTCGGAGGGCGGCAAGATCGCGGTCTGCAGAAACGGCAGCGGCGTGGAGTTTTCCGAGGAGCTGGCAAAGGAGATCCTCACGAAGGAGGAGATCGAGATCCTCGTCTCTCTCAATGACGGCGACGCCGCGGCGACCGCGTGGGGCTGTGACCTCACCTACGATTACGTAAAGATCAACGGTGATTACCGTACTTAATAAGGAGTTATTATGTTTCCGATCACAAATGCACAGCGCGCGGAGATCCTGACGCAGGCGCTGCCTCATATTCAGAAATACTACGATAAGGTCATCGTGATCAAATACGGCGGCAACGCCATGATCAGCCCCGAGCTGAAGGAGCAGGTGATGGAGGACATCGTCCTTCTCTCGCTCGTCGGCGTGAAGGTCGTGCTGGTACATGGCGGCGGCCCCGAGATCACCGATATGCTCAAGCGCGTCGGTAAGGAGACCGTCTTTCACGACGGATTGCGCGTGACCGACAAGGAGACCGTTGAGGTCGCGCAGATGGTACTGGCGGGTAAGATCAACAAGGATCTCGTCCGTCTGCTTGAAAGCAAGGGCGGCCGCGCGATCGGTCTTTCGGGCATTGACGGCGGTATGCTGAAGGCAGAGATGAAGAATCCTGCGCTCGGCTTCGTCGGCAACGTCACGGGGGTGGACGCAAGTCCGATCCTCGACGTGCTGAACGCGGGATATATTCCCGTTATTTCGACGCTTGCGTGCGATGCCGAGGGCAGCGTTTATAACGTCAACGCCGACACCGCAGCCGCACAGATCGCGGGCGCAATGCACGCGGAGCGTCTGTTTATGATGACCGACATCGCGGGCATTCTGCGCGACAAGGACGATCCCTCCTCGCTGATCCCCTACCTTTCGGTCAAGGAGGCGGGCAAGCTCTTTGAAAGCGGCGTGATCTCGGGCGGTATGATCCCGAAGGTCGAGTGCTGTCTTGAGGCGATCTTCCTCGGTGTAAAGAAGGTGGTTATCATTGACGGTCGCGTGCCGCATTCGATCCTGATCGAGACGCTGACCGACGAGGGCGCGGGCACGATGGTAAGCGAGGGTGACGAAGATGAGCGTGATTGAGCTGGATCAGGCGTACGTCGCGAATACCTACCGCCGCTTCCCTATTGAGATCGTCAGCGGCAAGGGTAGCCTTGTCTACGACGAGGGCGGCAAGGAATATATTGATATGGGCACGGGGATCGCCGTGAACACCTTCGGACTTTGCGATCCCGTATGGAGCTCTGCGGTGACCCTGCAGATGCAGAAATTCCAGCATACCTCAAACCTCTACTACACGCGCCCGTGTGCCGAGCTGGCACAGCTTTTGTGTGAGCGCACGGGGATGAAGAAGGTCTTTTTCGGCAACTCGGGTGCGGAGGCAAACGAGTGTGCCATCAAGACGGCACGTAAGTACGCAAAAGAAAAGAAGGGTGAGGACTACTATCAGATCATCACCCTGACGGGCAGCTTTCACGGACGCACCGTGACGACGCTTGCCGCGACGGGGCAGGAGGTATTCCATAAGGAATTTTTGCCGCTGACCGAGGGCTTTCTTTACGCAGATCCCACCGATCTTCCTGCGCTGACCGAGCTTGTTGAGAGCAACAAGGTCGCCGCGATCCTCTTTGAGCCCGTGCAGGGTGAGGGCGGTGTCACGGCACTCTCCCCCGAATTTGTTGCGGGGATGGCGGCGCTTGCCGAAAAGCACGATATTCTGCTGATCGCCGACGAGGTGCAGATCGGCAACGGCCGTAGCGGTAAGCTGTACGGCTATATGAATTACGGCATTACGCCCGACATCGTCACGACGGCGAAGGGGCTGGGCGGCGGTCTGCCGATCGGCGCTTGTATGTTCGGTGAGAAGTGTGAGTTCACGCTCGGCTTCGGCGACCACGGATCCACCTTCGGCGGCAATCCGCTTGCCTGCGCGGGTGCGATCTCGATCCTTCAGCGCCTGACCGACAAGTTCCTTGAGGGTGTCAGCGAGCGTTCAAGCTATATTTTTGGAAGGCTGTCGGGTGCCCCCGGTATAAAGTCGGTTTCGGGTATGGGACTGATGATCGGTGTGGAATGTGAGCGACCCGCCGCAGAGATCGTGGCAAAATGCCGCGAAATGGGCGTGCTGGTGCTGACCGCGAAGGCGAAGGTCCGTCTGCTTCCCGCGCTGAATATTCCGATGGATCAGCTTGAGCGAGCGATCGACGTATTACTGACGGCGTGTGCCGCAAAGGAGTAAGCTATGAATTTAAAGGGCAGAGATTTTTTGAAGCTGCTGGACTATACGGCAGAGGAGATGGAGGGGCTTTTAGACCTCGCCGCCGACCTGAAGGCGAAAAAGAAGGCGGGCATTCCCCACAAGCTCCACGAGGGCAAGAACGTTGCCCTGATCTTTGAGAAGACCAGCACGCGTACGCGTTGCGCCTTCGAGGTTGCCGCGCGCGATCTCGGTATGGGGGCGACCTACCTTGACCCCACGGGCTCGCAGATCGGAAAGAAGGAGAGCATTGCCGACACGGCACGCGTTCTGTCGGGGATGTACGACGGGATCGAATACCGCGGCTTCTCGCAGTCGATCGTTGAGGAACTGGCAAAATACGCGAAGGTCCCCGTCTGGAACGGGCTGACCGACGAGTTTCATCCGACGCAGATCCTTGCCGACTTTCTGACGATCCGTGAGCATTTCGGCACGCTGAAGGGTATTCGTCTGGCATATATGGGCGACGCGCGCTTCAATATGGGCAACTCGCTGATGGTAGGCTGTGCGAAGATGGGAATGCACTTCGTTGCGGGTGCGCCCGCGGCATATTTCCCCGAAAAGGAGCTGGCAGACACCTGCCGCGCGATCGCGAAGGAATCCGGTGGCAGCATCACCTTTGAGTCGGACCCCTTTAAGGCTGTCAAGGATGCTGACGTAATCTACACCGACGTCTGGGTCTCGATGGGTGAGCCCGTGTCGGTCTGGGAGACGCGCATCGCCGAGCTTTCGCCGTATCAGGTCAACCAAGCGCTGATGGACGCGGCATCCCCGCGCGCCGTATTTATGCACTGTCTGCCTGCCTACCACGACCTTAAGACCGCAGTTGGCAAGGAAATGGGCGAGAAGTTTGGCAGAGACGCAATGGAGGTCACCGACGAGGTGTTTGAGAGCGAGCGCTCGATCGTCTTTGAGGAGGCTGAAAACCGCATGCACACCATCAAGGCTGTGATGGCGGCAACGCTATAACTCCGTAAAACAAAGAGGAACAGATCAAAAGCCGCGGATAACCGCGGCTTTTGATCTGTTCCTTATATTATTGTTGTTCAAAATGAACTGTACGACGATCTGCATCCGCAGGGATTTGCGCCGCATCGGGGACAAGATAAACGGGATTCGTCAACCCCGTCAGCCTGCCGTTTTCATCATACAGCTCGTATCGGACAAAGTTATAATCGGCAGTAGCGGAAAGCACGAGGGCATCGGTTACGGCACCGCCGTCAATCGGCAGGGTCCTTTCGCATACGCCGTTGACGATGCGGCGACAGGTGCCCTCCATTTTCAAGCCCCGCGCGAAAAAGCTGATGGGGAACGCGTCACCGACGGTGATGCCGCCCATCCTCGGGAAGGATAGCTCCGCCCCCACGAGTGCGAGCGGATCCCCCATATAAAGATCGCCGCGGCAGATGGCGTCGATAAACGCCGACTCAGTCACGGGCGCATCCTCGGAAATCCCCGCAAAGCTGACGAAGTTATTGCCGCGAAGCCAGCCGTCCTCGTTGTCGGTATGGCAATCGCTGTCGCCGTCCCCCGTGACGAACACGCCGCAGAGGGCGAGCTTATCCCAAAGGGCGAGATAGTATTCGGCAGGAAAGGATTCCTTGCCCGACGGGAAGCCGACCTCCATTAAGGTAGCACCGTGCATACGGTGCTCCAAAAGATCGGCAAAGCGCAGCTCGAGCGCCTCCCTGTGCGTGATCTCGCCGCGGTCGATCTTCGCCCTCCATTCGGTGAAGGGATGGTTGTAGCAGAAGATACCGCCGTGTGCCGCGACGTGAGCGATCGCTTCCGCCTCTGAGATCTTGAAATCCTTCGCACGGTAGTCCATCGCAGGCACGTGCGTGCCGTAGCAGTTTTTGTGATGCCCCGCCCCCGTGATCTCAAAGCAGGGATAAGCGGTCACGCCGTGCTTTTGGGATAGCCGCTTTACAAGCTTCAGCTGCTCCTGCCGTACCGCCTCATAGTTCAGCTCACGCGCAAAGTCAACGCGGTGCAGGGTGAAGCACGCATCCCCCTCAACCTTGATCGAGAAGGCGCAAAAGGCGTTATCAAGTCCGCCGAGCGATTCGGGAACCAGCTCCCAAAGGCGGTAAGCGGTAGATTCACCCGTAAAGGGAAAGGAGATCCGCGCGGGGGTAAAGTCGGGCGGCTGCTGTGAAAGATGAAAGGTAACGGTCACGCGCGCACCGACGTCGGCGTGCCCGTAAAGCGTAACGGTAGGGTGGCACAGAAGCGGATCGCAGTGACGCTTTGCAAAGCTGTTGAAGGTGATCTCTGCCCCGCCCCACAGGGAGAGGGTATAGCCGTCATCCGTCGCGTCAAAGCGGTAGCCGCCCGCACTCGGCTCGGAAAAGCCGAGCCAATTCTGCTTTTCATTCCGTTGCATCAGCTCGGGCGTTTCAAAGCGGAAGCTGTGAATGGCGTTGGACTTCTCGCCCATACGCGTATCGTGCTCGGTCGTGAAAAGATGACGCACGCCGAGCGACGCGGCGCGCGCCATATGTCCGCCAATGCTCCCGCTCGGCTCGTGCGAGCTGTGCAGGTGCATATGGATCGGAACGTAGCGTTTTGCTTGCATCAGAAATTTGCTCCGTTATAGCCCCAGGTCGTGTATTCTCCGTATTTGACGTAGACGCCGTCGGCAGGAACGTTCAGCTCTGCCTCCATGATCTCGCAGATACGCTTCGTGAGCTTTTCGTAGGATGCGGCGTCCGACTTGCCGAGCAGATCGACCTCGACCATAGCAAGAAGGCGTTCCTTGTCTCCGCGGAACCAAAGGCGTGCGTCGCCCTCAAGATCGACCATCAGCCAATCCTCGGTCTTGCCCGGCAGAAGCGCGATCGCCTCGCCAAGTGCGGTTTTGAGGTTGTTTTCCTCATCATCCGAGAGCATCTGATTCGTTCTGACGTGAATATATGGCATATTTTTTCTCCTTTTGATATAAAATGGGCGCACCGAAGCGATGCGCCCGCATTTTAACGTGCGTCATGCCGACGCTTTACCAGTTGACCTGCCAGCGGGAGCTGTACTTGGCGTGTGCCTTCGCACCCTTGCCGTGTTTTTCCCCGCTTGAGGTTTCAATACGTGCGCGAAGATCCTCGTAATAGAGATCCTCGTCCAGAGGAAGCGTGACCGTCTTGCCGTGCCATGCGGCATAGTAGGCAGCGTTGGTAAGCATTGCCTCATAAATGCCGTCGTAGCCCGGGGCGAGCAGGGGCTCACCGTGAAGGATCGCGCCAGCGAAGTTCTGAAGGATGCCGCTATGCGCGCTCTCACGCTCGGTCTGCTCGATGACCGTGACCTCGGTCTCGATCGACGGGGAGCTCTTTTCGCTTCCAAAGCAAACGTCGCGCTCAGACTCCTTCAAGCGCCAATGGGTCAGCTTTCCGCCCTCAATGACGAGCTTTCCGCGCGTGCCGCCGATCTCAAGGCGGTTGGTGCCCGGATATTCGCCCGTTGAGGTCAGGAAGGTTGCGGTTGCGCCGTTTTCGTATTCCGCGAAGATGCTTGCCTCGTCCTCGACCTCGATCGAGTGATATTTGCCGACGGGGCAGACGGCGCGTACCGTCTGGGGCATACCGCAGATCCATTGCCACAGATCGAGGTTGTGGGGTGCCTGATTCATCAGCACGCCGCCGCCCTCTCCGCTCCAGGTTGCACGCCAGGAGCCCGAATCGTAGTAATGCTGACTGCGGTACCAGTTGGTAATGATCCATACCATACGCTTCAGCTCGCCAAGCTCGCCGCCCTGCACGAGCTCGCGTGCCTTGGCGAACAGGGGGTTGGTGCGCTGGTTGAACATAATACCGAAGATCTTGCCGCTCTTCTCTGCCGCCTCGTTCATCGCGCGGATCTGCTTGACGTAAACGCCCGCGGGCTTTTCGGTCAGCACGTGCTGACCTGCCGCAAAGGCGTCGATCGCGATCGGCGGATGCAGATAGTGCGGCGTTGCAATGATCACGGCATCGGTCAGTCCCGATGCTAAAAGTGCGTGATGATCGGCAAAGGTGGGAATGCTCGGAAATCTTTCCTGCACGCTTTCAAGGTGCGTTTGGTTGTTGTCGCAGAGGGCAGTAAGCTCCATATTCGGGATGTTGCCGCAGAAGATCTGCCACGCGTGCGCGCCCCCCATATTTCCGACACCGATGATGCCGACTCTGACCTTTTCCATAACTGCTTTCCTTTTATTTTGTTCCCGAGAAGGAGGACGAGGTATCCGATACGACGGAGACGACGTTTTTCTTTTTGCGAGAGGTTGCGATGCGCTTTTTCAGCTCCTCATAGTAGAGATCGTCGTCAAACGGAAGCTCGACGGTACGATCAAGGAAAGCGGAAAGGTGCATAGCATTCGAGATGGTGAGTCCGTTGATGCCCTCCTCACCGCCTGCAACCAACGGCTCACCGCGCAGAATGTGTGCGGCAAACGCGTTGAGAACGCCCTTGTGCTGAGGATTCTCGCCGTCGGTCTCGACCTCGGAGAACTCGGGCGTCTGATGTGCAAAGCCCGAGGTTGCGGTCTTTGAAAATTCGGGCTCGGGGATCGGAAGCTCCCAGAGCAGGAGCTTATCGTTTTCAACGATGATGCGTGCGCGGTCCATCGTGATCTCAAAGCGGTTGGTTCCGGGATCGTCACCCGTCGAGGTGATGAATACGCCCGTTGCGCCGTTTGCGTATTCGACGTATGCGGTCACGTCATCCTCGACCTCAATATCGTGGAAGTGACCGAAGTGCAGATTCGCGCGGACACGGACGGGCATTCCGCAGATCCACTGCCAGAGGTCGAGCTGGTGGGGGCACTGATTCATCAGCACGCCGCCGCCCTCTCCGCTCCAGGTGGCACGCCAAGCGCCCGAGTCGTAATAGAACTGCGGACGGTACCAGTTGGTGATGATCCAGTTGGTGCGGCGGATCTCACCGTACTTGCCGCTCTGTACCAGCTCGCGCATCTTGCGGTAAACGCAGTTGGTGCGCTGATTGAACATCATAGCGAAGGTCGAATCGGTCTTTTTTGCCTCCTCGATCATTTCCTTGACCTGCTTCGTGTAAACGCCTGCGGGCTTCTCTACCATAACGTGAATGCCGCGGTGGAAGCACTCGATCGCGTACTTGGGGTGATCGTAGTGCGGAACGGCAACGAGACAGGAGTCGATGAGACCGCTGTCAAGCATCTCGATCGCATCCCCGAATCTGTGAACCGTTTCGGGAAGCGTCTCCTCTGCCCATTTCAGTCGGTCGGGGTTGGTGTCAGCGACCGCAACGAGCTCGATTTCAGGGCACATTCCGCGCAGTGCGATGGTCTGCGCGTGTCCCGATCCCATATTACCGATACCGATGATACCGAGTTTGATCTTATCTGCCATTTTTTATTTCTCCTTCTTTAAGAAAGTCCCTGTGCTTTGAGATAGCGGTAGCTGCGGATGAGGCAATCAAACGGATCCTCTCCGTTACAGTTGTCCTGCTCAACGAGCGCGTATTCTACGCCCGTATCAAGGCAAGCCTTGATGATGCCGTCGAAGTTCATATTGCCCTCACCGACGGGGAGCATCAGTCTGTCGTAGCCCATATCCTTGAAGTGGATGCAGGGGATGCGTCCTTCAAGATCGCGGATCCACTGAATGGGATCGCCGCCGCCTGCCTGTACCCAATAGGTGTCAAGCGTAAACTTCAGCTCGTCCTTATCAAAGTCCTCAACCAGCTTCTGCATATAGGTCTTACCGTCTGCGGCACGCTGAAATTCGCGGTCGTGGTTGTGATAAGAGAGGAATTTTCCGCTGTCGGCGATCTTTCTTCCGGCGGGCTTAAAGAGCGATACGAATTCATCGTATTTTTCCATACTGTAGCCGCCGATGCCGATACCGTTACAGTTAAACAGAGCGTGCTTTGCAATGACCGCCTCGGTCTCCGACGCGATCTTTGCAGGATCGCTGTGTGTGATGACGCAGGAAAGCCCCGTCTTCTTCAACTGCTCGGCAAGCCAGTCGCCCTCGTAGGGACAGGTGCCCGAGATCTGAACCGTGGTGTAGCCGATGTCGGCAACTCTTTTCAGCGATTCTGCCAGGCTGTCAAGATCCTTGGCAAACTCGCGGATCGTGTAAAACTGTACTCCGATCTTCATAACCTTCTCCTTTATTCGCCCGCAACGTCGCGCATTGCCGCAACGCCTGCGTCAAACGCCGCTTCCTTGCTGGGATATGCGTACTGATTGACGACGCTGACGTCGCCCTCCTGCTCCAGCGACTTGAGGGCGTCGAAGACGGAGAGATGCGGCTCTGCCGTCAGCGCGATGCCGCCGTTTGCCTTATAGCGTGCAACGATCTCACGCACGTTGCCCGCGCCCTTGCCTGCGGGAACGACCTTGCCGTCGGGCAGGGCGTCCTTGATGTGCATATAGGTCAGATAGGGGGCGAGCATATCCCACGCCTCGAGGGTATCCTGACCGCACTGCACGAAGTTTGCAGGGTCAAAGATGCATCCGAGCGAGGGGAACGCTTTCTGGATCTCAAGGCAACGAGGAGCGACGTCGCCGTAAATGCCCTTTTCATTCTCGTGGCAGAGCTTAATGCCGCTGCCCTTTGCCGCCTCAACGAACTCCGCCATACGCGAAAGCACCTCGTCGCGGTAGATCGCGGGGTCCTCATCCTTCGGCATATAGAAGCTGAACAGGCGGATGTACTTTGCATCGAGCGCGTGCGCGACCTCGAGGGTGTAGCGGAATTCGTCCATATGCGGCGCGAAGTCGTCGGTGATCTTGATCTTACCGAGGCGGGAGCCGATCGACCAGGTGTTAAGACCGTGTGCCGCAAGCGCCTCCTTCATCTCCTTCGCCTTCGCGAGCGAGACCTCGGCAATGTTCTGTCCGTCGACCGCACGCACCTCAAGACCGTTTAAGTTGTTGCGAAGCAACGCGTCGATCTGTTCCTTGAAGCTGCCCGACGATTCGTCGGCGAATGCGTTTAAAATCATAGCCATAGTTTTTTCTCCTTAAACTCCGGAATATGCGGAGAAGCCGCCGTCAACCGGAATGGTAATACCCGTGATAAAGCCCGACTTTTCGCTGTCGGTCAGGAATTCAAGCGTGCCGAGCAGCTCCTCTGCCTCGCCGAAGCGCTTCATCGGCGTGGCGGCAAGGATCTTGCCCGTGCGGGGAGTCGGCGTTCCGTCGGGATTGAACAGGAGCGCGCGGTTCTGGTTGGTCACGAAGAAGCCCGGTGCCATCGCGTTGACGCGGATGCCCTGCTCGGCGAAGTGGACGGCAAGCCACTGCGTGAAGTTGCCGACTGCCGATTTTGCGGCACTGTATGCGGGAATCTTGGTGAGAGGGCGGTATGCGTTCATCGAGGAGATGTTGAGAATGTTACAGCCCTCACGTCCGATCATATCCTTCGCGAAGATCTGCGTGGGCAGAAGTGTGCCCATCAGGTTCAGATCGAACACGAACTGGAAGCCTGCCTTATCGAGGTTGAAGAAGGTGGAGATATCGGTTGCGGTATCGTCGCCCTCCTCGTAGATCTCGTGCGCGGTGGTGCATTTGGGGCTGTTGCCGCCCGCACCGTTGATCAGCACGTCACACTTGCCGAGGTCAGCGAGGATCTCTGCGTGTACCTTTTCAAGATTGTCCTTCTCAAGGACGTTTGCGGCGTACGCCTTCGCGATGCCGCCGTCGGCGGTGATCTCATCGGCGACCTTCTTTGCCGCCTCAACGTTTAAGTCGAGCACTGCGATCTTATGACCGAGACCTGCAAGATGCTTTGCGAACGAGGAGCAGAGGATCCCGCCTGCCCCCGTGATGACGATGGTTTTGCTTTTCATTGCTTTTACCTCTTTTATTTTTTATTCAAACAGAGCGAGGGCACGGCGTACCTTATCAATATCTCCCTCAAAATCGGAGCTGAAGCGTCCCTCCAGGCTGAGTCTACCCCGATAGCCGCACTTTTTGAGTGCCGCCGCCCACGCCTCGCACGCCGCAACATCCTCGTCGGTCGTCGGCATGCCGCGGTCAACGTTCGCGCGCGCGATGTGCGTATGGAACAGAAGCTCGCCTGCATTTTCAATCGCGTCAAGCGATTCTCCGCTACGGAACACGTGATAGAAATCGGCAAGCACGCCAACGCTCGGATGGTTGACGCGGCGGCAGATCTCAAGCGTTTCCGCCACGGTATTGCAAAGGTTGGTTTCGTCGCTGTTGAGCGGCTCGATTACGATGCGCACGCCGTTTTTCGCGGCAATATCGCCCGCAATCTTCAAAAGCTCAACGAAGCGGCGTTCACCCTCCGCACGGTCCATTCCGTCGGGGATGCGGCGCGCCTTACCGCTGCCGAATACCACGATCTCAGCGCCCGCCGCGCCCGCGCGTCTAAGTGCGCTTTCAAGATATGCGGTGATCACGTCAAGGTCGCGACCGTCCGCGATCAGAACTGCGTCGCCCGCAAAGAGACAGTTGAACGCCTCGATCGTAAGGCTGCGCTTTTCGACTTTGGCGCAGAACCTTTTGAAGTCCTTCTCGCTCATACCGTTTACGACGAACAGAGGTGGCTCAACGTAGGAATAGATCTCGAATTTCTTGACGGACTCTAAGCGGTCGCTGCCGCAGCAAACTCCAAATCTCATCGCTTTACCCCTTATTTCTTGCTTTTTTCGATTGCCTCAAACAAGCCTGCGATGTAGGTTGCGCCGAGGGCACGGTCAAACAGACCGTAGCCGTAGCGTCCGCGCTCACCCCAGATCATTCTGCCGTGGTCGGGGCGTACGTAGCCGTCCCAGCCCTTGTCGCAGAGCGCCTTCGCAATGCCGTACATATCGATCGAGCCGCACTCGGTCGGATGACCGACCTCCTCGAAGCAGAGATCGTCGCCGTACTTGATGTTACGCAGGTGCAAAAAGTGGATGCGGTCCGCATACTTGCTTGCCATATGCACGAGGTCGTTTTTGGGATCTGCGCCGAGTGAACCCGTGCAGAAGGTGAGTCCGTTTGCAGTTCTGTCCTCGATCTTCAAGAAGCGATCGTAGTTTTCCTCGCAGGTGATGATACGGGGCAGACCGAAGATCCCCCACGGCGGATCGTCCGGGTGGATCGCCATATTGATGCCTGCCTCCTCGGCAACCGGTATCACGGCGTGCAGGAAGGTCTCGACGTTCTTCCAAAGGCGCTCCTCGCCAAGCTCGTCGTAGCGGCGCAGAAGCTCCTTCAGCCCCTCCTTCGTGTAGCTTGCGTCCCAGCCGGGCAGAGAAAGCTCGCTTTCCAGCGGGTTCATTGCCAGCACGGTCTTATGGTCGTACGCCAGCGCGTTTGCACCGTCGGGCTGTGCGTGCTCCAGCTCACTGCGGAGCCAGTCGAACACGGGCATAAAGTTGTAGCAGACGCATTTCACGCCCGCCTCGCCAAGGCGACGGATGTTTTCACAGTAGTTGTCGATCAGCTGTGCCGCCTTTTCGTTGCCGAGCTTGATGTCCTCGGGAACGGGCACGCTCTCCACCACCTCGAAGGCAAGTCCGTTGTCGTTCGCCTTCTTCTTGAGGGCGGCAATGCTTTCACGGCTCCAGACGCCGCCGGGGGCAACGTCGTAGATCGCTGAAACGATACCGGACATGGTGGGGATCTGACGGATCTTTTGCAGGGTGACGGGATCGGAATCACCGTACCAGCGGAAGGTCAGTTTCATAAAGAATCCTCCAAGCTTTTTCATTTCTGTCGTTTTGCAAATATATATGAGTTAATATATATTATCGTTTTTATTATACAACTTTATCATTCGCAACACTATTGCAAATCTTTTCATTTTATATTGCAAATCGGCGCATATTGTGTTATAATGGCGACAGACCGTTTGAAAGGAGCCGCTTTATGAGCAACGTCCGCTTCCGTTACCGAACCGACGACCTTTACGTGCACTGCGTTTATTCCGAGCATCCGTGCGAGGAGAGCTTTCCGATCCACACGCACGATATGGTCGAGATCTACTATTTTATATCGGGCGCCTGCAAGTATCTCGTTGAGGGAAACGAGTGGCTCTTAAAGCCCGGTGACATTATGCTGATGCGTCCGTCGGAGACCCACAAGCTCTGCGTGATCGACGACGTCCCCTACGAGCGCATCACGCTCAATCTGAGTCTTCGTTATCTTTCCGAGCTGGATCCATCGGGACTGCTCGGGCGACCATTTTTCGACCGTAAGCTGGGGCGGATGAATCAGTATCGGCGCGAGCATTTCGCCGGCGACCTTTACAGCACCTGTCTTTCGGCGCTGGACGAGCCGTCGCCTGTCGGCGTTGAGCTTGAGCTTCGCTCGCGCATCCTTTTACTTCTTTGTGAGATCTATAAGGCGTACGACGCACGCATTGCCCTCGGCAAGGAGGAGGAAACGCAGCACAACCGCACCGCGGCGCGTATGATCTCCTACATCAACCGCAACCTCGCGGAGCCGCTCTCACTCGACGTATTAAGCCACCAATTTTTCCTGAGCAAATCCCAGCTTTCGCGTCTGTTCCGTCAGGCAACGGGCACGACGGTGTGGGAATATATCGCGACCAAGCGCCTGCTTGCGGCGCGGGAACGCATCCGCGGCGGGGAAAATGCAGGAACGGTCGCCACCGCCGTCGGCTTCCGCGAATATTCAACCTTCTACCGTATGTACAAGGCGCGCTTCGGCGTATCGCCGAAGGCGGATGCGGAGAGTAAATAAATATTTATTTTCCTATTGACAAAAAGACTACATTTGTGTTACAATATGTATTGTTCAAAAATACAGTCGAAAGGTGTGAGATAATGTCGGAGCAAAAGCTTGTGATTTCCTCAAAGAAATTCCGCGGCGATTCCGCCGTGGTATCGGTGAGGCTTCCAAACGATATGATTGAGAAGCTCGATGCAATCGCCGAGCAAACGGGGCGCACGCGCAACGAGATCATTCAGAAGTGCCTCGCATATTCAATTGAAAACATCGAGGTTACAGAAAATAAATAATTAGTAGGGGACAACATGGCAATCTTCAAGTGTAAAATTTGTGGTGGAGCACTGGAAATAGAGGGCGCAGCTACGGTTGCGACCTGTGAGTATTGCGGTACAAAGCAAACTCTTCCGAGGTTGGATGATGACCGCAAGGCAAATCTTTATGACAGAGCCAACCATTTTCGCCGAAACAACGATTTCGACAAGGCGATGTCAATTTACGAGCAGATTCTCAACGAGGACAATACCGACGCGGAAAGCTATTGGTCTATCCTTTTGTGCCGTTATGGCATCGAATACGTAGAGGATCCTGCAACGCGCAAGCGCGTTCCGACCGTAAATCGCGCGCAGTTTACCTCGATTTTTGACGACGAGGACTACAAATCTGCTTTACAGTGTGCCGACGGCGAGCAACGTGAGATTTATGAGACAGAGGCCGCCGTCATCAATGAAATACAGAAAAACATCCTTGCGATTTCTCAAAAAGAGGAGCCGTTTGACGTTTTCATCTGTTATAAGGAAACAGACGCACACGGCAGACGCACACCCGACAGCGTACTGGCAACCGAGCTTTATCATGAGTTAACGCGTGAGGGGTTCAAGGTCTTTTTCTCCCGCATTACGCTTGAGGACAAGCTGGGGGTTGCATACGAGCCGTATATTTTCGCCGCGCTGCACTCAGCAAAGGTGATGGTGGTGCTCGGCACGCGTCCCGAGCACTTCTCTGCCGTTTGGGTGAAAAATGAGTGGGGGCGGTATCTCGCCCTGATCAAAAACGGTGCGAAGAAAACGCTGATCCCCGCATACCGAGATATGGATCCCTATGACCTGCCCGAGGAATTCTCTCATTTGCAGGCACAGGATATGGCAAAGCTCGGCTTTATGCAGGATCTTACGCGTGGGATCAAAAAGATCGTTGGCGCGACCGCGCAGAAGGCGAGCGCAAAAGACCCCTCCGCTACCAAAGAAACGACATCGACACCGACCGTGCCCACGACAATCACCCCCTATCTGAAGAGAATTTTTCTCTTCTTAGAAGACAGCAACTGGGAGAGTGCCGACGAATATTGTGAAAAGGTACTCGACATCGATCCCGAGAGTGCCCTCGCATATCTTGGAAAGTTGATGGTGGAGCTTGAGGTCGAGATTCAAGAGGATCTCAAGAATTGCGAGGAGCCGTTTGATGAGAACAAGAATTATCAAAAGGCAGTTCGTTTTGGCGATGCGAAGCTGAAAGAAACTCTCACAGGCTACATAGAATATATCAACGCTCGTAACGAGAACGCGCGTCTGGAGGCACTCTATCAAGAGGCAGTCGAACTAATGGATCAAGCCGAAGATGAGGACGAGTTTCTGGAAGCCGCCAGAAGCTTTGAAGAAATTTCCGGATACAAGGATGCCGATGAGTTAAAAAGCACTTGTCTTGACGAGCTTTATAACCTAGCCTTGAATCTGATGAAAAATACAAGGGACGAAGTGGATTATTTGGAAGCAGCTGAGCATTTTAGAACACTTTCAGGGCACAAGAATTCAGAATCGCTCATGCGCCAGTGCCTTGAATTTGCAGAAGCCGCAGGAAAAGACGCGATTCTGGAAATCGCATCGAACAAAATGACCGCAAATACTATCCGTCCTTATACGGAAGCGATTGAATTGCTCGAATCTATCAGGGGTTGGAAGGACGCCGACGAACGGATTCTTGAATGCCATCAGGAAATTGAAAAGCTGCACGCCATAAATCTCGAAAAAGAGCGCCAAGCAGAGCTTGCGCGCATTGAACAAGAAAAAAGAGACAGGACAGACGCACGAATTGCTCTCATCATACTGGGTATCACAATTCTTACTATTGTTGCTTTAGCACTGTTTTTTAATGTTATTCAACCGAACGCAAAATACAACAACGCGGTAGAACTGATGAACGCAGGGAAATACAGCGAAGCGATCTCAATATTCGAATCTCTTGACGGACATAAGGATAGCGAAAGCAGGATCAATGAATGTCTGGCTGCGCTCTTTGAAAGCAAATATAATTACGCTGTCGCATTGATGGAAACAGGAAACTACACTGAAGCAATTACCGCCTTTCGGGAACTTGACGGACATAAGGATAGCGAAAGCAGGATCAATGAATGTCTGGCTGCGCTCTTTGAAAGCAAATATAATTACGCCGTCGCATTGATGGAAATAGGAAACTACACTGAAGCAATTACCGCCTTTCGAGAGCTTGACGGATATAAGGATAGCGAAAGCAGGATCAATGAATGTCTTCTGATCAATTGTCTTAGACTGGCTAAGGAAGGAGATTGCGTACTCCTTGGAACTTACGAACAAGACAACGACGCCCAAAACGGCAAGGAAGATATTGAATGGCTAGTCTTGGAGAAAAAAGATGACTCGCTTCTTTTAATCAGCAAGTACGTGCTTGACTGTAAGGCTTACAGCACTTCCGGTGCAGGACTTGGTTGGAGCGAATGCACGCTTCGTACGTGGTTAAACAATTCTTTTGTAAATTCCGCATTCTCAAAAAGCGAAATAAAATTGATGGGAAACGCAACGGCTTCTGTTGGCAAGATTTTTCTTTTGAACGCCGCAGAGGCAAACAAATATTTCGTTTCAAACAGCGCAAGACAGTGCGTCCCTACGGCATATGCAATAGCAAATGGAATAAGACTATCAAACGGAAAATGCAATTGGTGGTTGCGAACCTCTGGTGACCAAAACCATGCTGCTATGATTAATTTTTATGGAACGCTTGGCTCATATCAAGAATATTACGATCCTGTTGTTGTCGGTGTCCGCCCAGCGATGTGGATCAACATCAGCAGTACGGTTGAATAAACCTCTTTATAAGCATAAGTATAAAATATTGATTTACAATGCGAGGAATAAAATATGGCACAAATAGCAGAAATTATTAAATACGAGGGTGATAACAGCACCTTTATATGGAAGCATCCCTGTGAGGATTTTAACTCGTTGACGCAGTTGATTGTGCACGAATCCCAGGAAGCGATTTTCTTTATGAACGGGCAGGCGCTCGACTTGTTCGGTGCAGGGCGTTATACGCTTGAAACGCAGAACATTCCGTTGCTCGGCAAAGTTTTGAACAAATTGACGGGCAAAGACACTCCGTTCCACTGCGAGGTCTATTTTATCAACAAGACTGTGCAAATGGGTATCAAGTGGGGGACCGATTCCAAGGTCAGATTTTTGGATCCCAACCTCGGCATTCCGCTTGAAATCGGCGCATGCGGCGAATTGAATCTTGCCGTTTCCGATTCTCGCAAGTTGCTTTTGAAGCTTGTTGGTACGATGCGCGGTATCGCTTGGAGCGCGGGCGGCGTGAACTTTACGCAATCCATCCAAAACTCCTTCCGTCCGTTGATTTCCACGGCAGTCAAGACGCACTTGTCGAGTGCAATTAAGGGAAAGGGCATCAACATTCTTGAAATTGACGAGAACCTTGAGCTGTTGTCGGAGGCACTGCGCCAAAGTCTCCTTGACGGCTTTGAAGAATATGGTTTGACGATCCCGCAGTTTTATATCACGAATGTCGCACTCCCCGAAGACGATCCCAACTTCAGACGCATGAAGGAATTACATACGGTGTCCTTCCAAACGCGAATGATTCAGGCTGAGGCGCTTGTGAAAGCCGCGCAGGCAGATGCGCGGGCTGAAGTCACGGCGGCAGAGCGCAAGGTCGAGCTTGAAAAGCAACAGACCGAGACAGAGATCGCAAAGCGCGAGGCAGAACGCGAACTGATCCGTGCACAGGCAGAAGCGCAAGCGACCAAAATAGCGGGCATAGCAGAAGCCGAGGTTATGCGTGCGCAGGGGTACGATCAAAAGGATGTTTTACAAGCAGAGGTGCAGAAAGCATATGCAGAGGGCATTGGTAACATGACCGTTGGCGGCAACGGCGGGGTTGCGGGTGATCTAGTCGGTCTTGGCGTCGGAATGGCAGCGGCGGGTGCTGTGGCACCCCAGCTTGGAGAGATGTTCAAGGGATTTTCTCCCAAAGCATCTGATGAAGCTGCGACCGAAGTAAAATGCGTCGGTTGCGGTGTGGCTCTCCCGTCAAACGTAAAATTCTGCCCTGCATGCGGTCAAAAAATTCTCAGCAATTGTCCCAAGTGCGGCAAAAACGTCATTGCGGGCGCAAAATTCTGTTTTGAATGCGGCGAAAAGCTGTGAAAGGACTGGTTATGAAAAAAAGAATTTGGACATACATAGCGGTTTTTACGTTGCTGCTTGCACTTTTTAACGTAATCGTATTCGTTACGCCGCGCGAGATCGGGGGCATTTCTAAATTCACCGACTCGTTTTGGGTAGGATATATATTTATTACGGTGTTTTTCATCGCTCAATTGGCATGCGCGTGCTTCGCATTCAAGGAAAAAAACCTCAAAAAACTATTCTACAGACTTTCTCTTCTCTCCACCAGTTACACAGGGCTGATCGTGACGTTGGTCGTGGGCAGTATTTTTATGATCTTCCCGATTCTTCCTGTATGGATCGGCATTGTTGTCTGTGCGATTGTACTTGCCTTTAACATAATTGCCGTCGTAAAAGCAATTGCTGTTACAGAGATCGTCGAAGGCATTGACAGCAACATGGCGGAGAAAACCTTTTTCATCAAGCGTTTGACCATTGAGGCGCAGAGTTTGATGTCTGCAGCAAAAAGCGATACGCTCCGTTTCGAAACCAAAAGAATCTACGAGGCAATTCGATACAGCGATGCGGTATCAAATGAAACTCTTGCAGAGGTTGAGGATCAAATCAAACAGCATTTCATTGCATTTTCCGAGGCTGTTAAGGATGAGGATGCCGAGCTTGCGACAGCGACGGCAAACGCATTGGCTGAGGTTATCCAAAAGAGAAACCAATTGTGTAAGCTACTCAAGTAATTACAAAAAAGAAACGCAGCGCTTTAAGGCTCTGCGTTTCTTTTTTCTTTGAATCAGCCGAAGACGATATCGTCGATGGCACTCAGCTCCTCGTCGGTGAAGGGGGCGGAAGCGAGGAAGCCGAGGTTTTCGCGGATCTGCGAGGCGCTTGAGGCGCCGATCAGCACGCTCGTGACGGTAGGATTCTGCATTGCCCACGCGAGTGCCATCTGCGAGAGTCGCTCGCCGCGCTCGTGCGCGATATGATTGAGAGCGTGGAGCTGCTCCAGCTTCTCGGGCGTCAGCACCGAGGGCTTTAAGAAGCGGTTCTTGCTCATACGGCTATTCTCGGGAATACCGTCAAGATAGCGGTCGGTCAGAAGTCCCTGTGCGAGGGGGCTGAAAAGGATCAGACCCTTTTCCTCGTCTGCCGCGGCGTCGAGCAGTCCGTTTTGCTCGATCGTGCGGTTGAAGATCGAGTAGCTGTTCTGATTGATGACGAAGGGTACGTGCATCTCGCGCAAGAGCTTTGACGCGCGGCGCATCGTTTCACCGTCGTAATTCGAGAGTCCGACGTACAGTGCCTTACCGCTGTTGACCGCGTGCGCGAGTGCGCCCACCGTTTCCTCCAGCGGCGTGTCGGGATCGGGTCTGTGGTGGTAGAAGATATCGACGTAGTCGAGTCCGAGACGGGAAAGGCTCGCGTCAAGGCTGGCGAGCAGATACTTACGGCTACCGTGGTCGCCGTAGGGTCCCTCCCACATCGTGTAGCCCGCCTTCGTGCTGACGATCAGCTCGTCGCGGTAGGGGGCAAGGTCCTCCTTTAAGATCCTGCCGAAGTTTTTTTCGGCACTGCCGGGGAGCGGACCGTAGTTGTTTGCGATATCGAAGTGCGTGACGCCCGCATCGAAGGCGGTGCGGCACATGCTTTTCATATTCTCAAAATTGTCGTCCGTGCCGAAGTTGTGCCAAAGACCGAGCGAGAGCGCGGGCAGCTTCAAGCCGCTGTTGCCGCACCGGTTGTATTTCATTTTTTCATAGCGTTTGGGATCTGCGGAATATGCCATATAAGGATACCTCCGTATTTGATTTGATTCCATTGTAGCACACATCGTTGCAGATTGCAAGATATTTGTTGACAAGGCAAACAAAACCCTGTATAATGAAACCGATCTTTGAAACAAAAAGGAGGATCCTTATGTATCCGCAGATTCTTTATTGGAAGCTGGCGCCCGATTCCCTCGATCCTGCCGTTGCACGGCAGAAGGCAGAGGATATCGTGAAGCGTTCCCGCTTTGACCTGATCTATATCACCTCGCACGCCCTGCCCGAGGGCGACCGTCTGCCGCAGACGAGCCCTGCGCTGACACGGACGCTTGAGATCTTATGCGAGGTCTTTCACGCAAACCGACGGAAGGTCATGTTTGAGCATGACATCCGCCCCTTCGTTGATTTTTACAAGAGCCTCGGCTATACCGAGACCCTACATATGGCGGCACTTTGTGACGGCGTGCTTGACGCACGCGGTGCGGCAACCCTGACCCCCTTCGTGCGCGGCAGTATCCACACGACGCACACCGCGGACAAGGATGAGCTGCGTGCGCTGAACACCTATCTTGTCGACGGGCTCTTTGCGGCGTTTGCCTTCCGTCTTCAGGACGGCTCGGACTATATCTTCAAGCCCGAGACGCTTCGTATCATCACCGACCGCGTCACCCTCCGCGACGGGCATTTTGAGGTCGCGCTCGGCGAGGAGTTCGCGGGCTATACCGTAGCCCTCTTTCCCTCGATCGACAAGCCGCAGTTCGGCGACCGCACCTGCCCCGAGTATATGGCGGCAGAGCGCGAATTCTTCGAGCAGATGCGTCACTTCGGCTTTGATGCGGCGGCGACCGACGAATGGGGGCTTGTGACCGACACCATTCGCCCGACCGAGGAATTTCCGCACTACGCGACCTCCTCGATCAATATGACGCGACATATCATCGACCGCTACCGCGCGCTCTGCGGACGCGAGCTTGCCGAGGATATGGTCTATCTCTACTACCATCCCGAAAATCGTCGCGGCGTTGCGGTCGCGACCTACCACAACTACTTCTCTGCCCTTCGCAGTATCATGGCAGAAACCGATGCGCAGATCTACAAAATGGCGAAGGACGTTCTCGGACGTGACGCCTTCTACGGCGTTCACCCGACCTGGTGGGGCACGCGCGACTGTCTCTTTATGGAGGCGTTCCACAACGGAGTCTACTGGTGGGAGGCAACGCGTGACCACGCGCAGACCGACGAGGAGATCATCATTCCCTTCCGCTCCTCCCTGGCGCGCGCGATGGGACGCCCGCTCTGGTACAATATGTGGTACTCGATGGGCACAAACGACGTGCGGACCTTCTTTAAGGAGACCTGGGACAACGCCCGCTACGGCGGCCGCACGCATTATCTGAGCTACGAATGCCGCAAGGAGAACGGCGTTCTCGATATGGCGGACAGCAACGCCCTTGAGCTTTGCTCCGAGATGGAGGACGAGATCGTGAAGCTGAACGCCTTCGGCGCGGCGCATCCCGACACGCGCGTGCTGGCAATCTTCTCCTATGACGCCTTCACGAATCCGATGCTCTCCGACCCCGGTGCGAAGCTGCATTCGGAATACGGCAAAAACAACGCGCGCATCATCGGCTTTACCGAGGAGCTGTTCCGCTCCCCCTGCCTCGTTGACCTCGTGCCCTCGACCGAGATCGACCGCGACACGCTCGTTTTGAACGGTAGCGGCAAGCTCGCCTACTTCGGCAAGGAATACGATGCCGTTATTCTGCTCGTTCCCGACGGCGCATCGAAAAAAACGGTCTCACTTTGCACCGAATACGCGAAGCGCGGCGGCATTTTGCTCACGGTCGGCGGTATGGAATATTTCTCCGACGGTACGGATGCAACGGCGGCGTTTGCGACGCTTTCACAAAGCGCGACCGAGGCGTATCCGTTTGACGTTCCCGTCTTTCAGGTGCTTGCGGCACTGGATCGAAACGGCATCGCACGCGGTGCGGGTGACGGCTACGCCCTCTTTGAGGACGGCTCCGTGATCTTTACGGGAGAGGGACGGCTTCCGCGTGGCAATCCCCTCTCGATCGACACCGAAATCGGTACGCACCGTATCCGCTTTGAGGGATCGGATTTTCTGGCGGTTCGCTTTGGCGATACACCCGAATACGTCTTTGGAGCTTGCACGCGCTTAGAGATCGACGGAAAGATCTACGTATAAGAAAAAAAGGCATCGAAAGATGCCTTTTTTCTCTTATTTACAGATCAGCTTGACGCCCTCTGCCGCTACGACGGTAACTGTATTATAAGGAGTCGTGCACGCGTATGAATGGCATC
>JAZSGY010000103.1:0-37347 GCA_045532985.1 Eubacteriales bacterium
CCCCCCTCAAAGCTCCCCGTCCCATTGACCGTCAAACGTCCACGCCGCAAATAGAGCTGTTGCTCAAAAATCAAAAACACCATTCCAAGGGCAATACCGAGCGTCACCCCAAGAATGGAAAAAGCGGCGGCGACGGCAACGGAATAGCCTTGCTTTAAGGCATAATAAGCCAAAACGACACCGATGATCACCTTGCAAAGTGCCTCAATTACCTGGGAAATAGCGGTTGGAAACATCTCCTGAAAGCCTTGAAAATATCCGCGAAAAGCACTTGAAATACAGATAAAAAACAAAGCGGGCGCGATTGCAAGCATCGGATAAAAGGCGGCCCCGCCGCTGCTGAACAGAGAGATCGGTCGCGCCAAAAGAGCCATAAAAAGCGTGCCGAGCGTCCCGATCAATAAAAAAGCGACCGTTGTCACCCGAAAGATCCTTTTTACGCGTTTCATATCATTTCGGGCGCGTGATTCCGATATCAGGATCGATACCGCCACGGGCAATCCTGCCGTTGAGATCGTATAAAGCCACGTATAAATAGAATAGGCGGCATTAAATGCCGCCATTCCCTCACTCCCGAGCAAATGGTTCAGCGGCACCTTGTAAAACACACCGATGAACTTGACCAGGAGACTAGCGACTGTCAAAACGGCAACGCCGGAAAAAAAGAGTCGCTTATCGTTTTTTTCATTGAGTGAAACGTTTTTATCTTGCATATCAAAAACCCTTCTCAACCGAGAAATTCACGACATAGAGATTCCTTTGGAATATATTCACGGCTGATATTTTCAATATGCTTCAATTTTTTTAAAATATCCCTCGCATTTTCATAAAAAGGACTGCCCTTTCCAATAGAAGAAAGGAGAGGCATCACGTAAGGACGCAGGGTTGCTACCTCATACTCCAAAAGCGAGTTCAGATGTACGGCACAGGTCTTTGCATACGGCAGAATGTTTTTTTCTTCATTCCTCCTGACACTTTGCCATAGCTTAAAGGTAAAATCAGGGGCGGCACTTCGGAAATTAAAATCACGCACAAGCCGTCGCATAAAGCGTAGCTCCTCGGGCAGAAAGGTCTGCTCTCCGATCTTCAGCCCCTCAGCGACCGAAACGAAAATACCTGTGTACGGATGCCCCCGAAACAACGCCGTCACCTCAGGATAGACGGCTTGAATACCCTCGAAAAGAAAAACCGAATCGACATTTGGCAAAAATTCGCGGTATCCCGTACGCGTCCCACTGTTGAAATCAAAGGTGGGGACCACGACGTTTTTCCCGTCAAAGATCTGCTCCACCGTTTTTTCAAGGGAGGAAAGATCGATGGTTGAAGGCGAATCAAAATCAAGGGGCTCGCCCGCCCGATCGGACGTCTCGATCAGATAGTCGCGATTATAGTAATAATCGTCGATCGAAATCACGTGTACCTGCTTGCCTCGCTCCGTAAACTCAGCGATCAGCTTATTTGCGGTCGTGGTCTTGCCGGATGCAGAAGGACCCGAAAGCGCGATCAGCTTGCTTGCGGGGGAGGAAATGATCGCACCCACGGCGGCATCAAGACGGCGCTCATAACGCGCCTCACATTCAAGAACGTATGCCCTTTTATCTGCCTCTCCGTTGAAAACCGATCTTGCTTCTGTCATATGCTTTCCTCCTTTTGAATGTAACTGCTACCGATCGTTACGGTAGAACGAGAGGATCTTATCATGCAAGGACGGAATGCCCTTTTCGGGATCTCCTTCTCGGATGGTCCTTGCATCCCTTAAATATTCATATGGATATTTCGGAGAAAATATGCGTTCGATTTTTTCGGGCTTTCCAAAGCTCTGATTTTTCATCAGCTTCGTGACCGCACCCGCACCGACTGCAAAGATACTATGTAATTCCTCCATCATAAATATGTTATACATCCCCTCAGCGCCTTCCTTGGCATAGCCGACGTTTTCAAAATTCCCGACCGTATTCTTCTGGCGATAGATGTAGTAGGGCTTATATCCGTAGGGCTTGGTTTGAAGCTGAGAGTACTCAACGCACTTCGAGACGTCGCCGCCCGTTAAGGAGTAGATCTTTGAATTGGTGCGTAAAAAATCAGACGCCTTTTTAACGCAGAAGGTATGGATCGTCAAATTAGAGGGACGAAGCGCAACCACGCGGTCAAAGGTCGACGCAAAGCTGCCGAACCGATCTCCGGGTAGCCCCGCAATCAGGTCAACGTTGATGTTTTGAATCCCCGATCTCTCGGCGATCTCATATGCACGGAAGAAGTCATCCACCGTATGCTTTCGTCCGATGATCTGCAAAACCTCATCCGAGAGCGTTTGCGGATTGACGCTGATTCTCGTTACGCCGTACTGCTTCGCAACTGCAAGCTTGTCCTCCGTGATCGTATCGGGCCGTCCCGCCTCCAGAGTAAACTCCATAAGGCTTGACGGATCCACGTGACTCGTAATACGTGAAAGCAGCAGATCGAGCTGTGTCGCATCAAGCGTCGTGGGCGTACCGCCGCCAATATAGACCGTCGCTACCTGCATACCAAGCTCGCGAATCGTCGCAAAGGTCTGATCGATATCTCGGTAAAGCTCGGTCAGGTAGTCGTCGATCATCGACAAAAGCTTTGCTGACGTATAAGATACGAAGGAGCAGTAAGCGCATCGGGAGGGACAAAACGGGATCGAAATATAAACGCTGCAAAGATTGTCTGGCAAACGCTTCGTAAGCTTCATCTCGGTCGAAGCAACCGACACAACGAGCGCGGCCTTCTTGGGATTCAGCAAAAACTCATCCCTTAAAATGCGTCGCGTGCGCTGTACGCCCTTCCCCTCGATCAGAAACTTGCTGGCGACCTTTGAGGGACGTACGCCCGTCAAAATGCCCCACGGAGGCGTATATCCGAGAAACTGCTTACCCGCCGAAAAAATAGCGCGTCCGACCGCAAGCTTTTCTGGGCTGAGTGCAAACGGCTCCTCTCCCGGGGTTGCGATTCCCGTCGCGGAGCAGAGTCTGTCGTCGAGAGAAAACGTTGCATCCGCAACGGTCGATTCACCGTCACGGTAGACGCGCAAATGCAGCTCGGGGACGTCGGGACCTGGAAGCTCGTCTGCGGCGAATTTGATTCCGGGGAAAAAGAGCATAACGAGCGTTTCGACATAGTATCGATTGATATTTCCGTCCAAATGCAGGATCATACCTTCCCCTCCTTTTTCAGTTGATTTGAATCCATCACGATCGTGATCGGACCGTTCGCCTGTATATTAATATCCATATGTGCGCCAAAAACGCCCGTACCGACAGACGGAATCATCGTTCGCAGCTTTTCGACGAAAGATGTGTAGAGCGCCTCCGCCTCGCTCGGCGGTGCCGCGTTGAAATAATCCGGTCGGTTTCCCTTTCGGTAATTTGCCGCCAGGGTGAAGTTAGAAACAACGAGCGCTTCCCCGGCGATATCAACGAGTGAAAGATTCAGCTTATCGTTTTCATCCGAAAAAATACGAAGCTTCGCGATCTTTTCGGCAAGGCGGATCGCATCCTCCTCGGTATCGCCCCGAATGACCCCCAAAAGGATCATAAGTCCCGCGCCGCAGGATCGCGACGGTTCACCGCCGCCGATCACGGGTGCACGGTCAACTCTTTGTATGACTGCCGTCATAAACGCCTCTTTCAGTTGCCTTATATACGTGACAAGCCACGCGTAACAGACTCAACCGCAGATATATTTTTGAGTCTTGCAACGATTGATTTAAAATGATTTACGTTTTTGCAAGCAACGGTAAGACTGATCAAAAAGCTTCCGTTTACGTGCTTTTGCGAATTGATCTGCGTAATCGAAACGCGCATATCCGCAAGTGCCGTAGAGATCGATGCCAAAACGCCGATCCCGTCGTGGGTAAAGATCTGCAGCGTTGCCTCGTACAGCTCCTCGCCGCCTGCGACGTCGCTTTCATCCCAGTGCGCCTCGATCCAGCGATCACGCTGTGCAGGATCCGAAATACCTGCTTTCGCATTCGGGCAATCGTATTTATGGATCGAGATACCGTACCCGCGCGTGATAAAGCCGATTACGCTGTCACCGGGCAGGGGATTACAGCATTTTGCGAACTTCACAAGGCAGCCCTCAGCACCGTCCACGACGATTCCGTTACGGCTATGCGTAGCCTTCGGCTTTTCCGCGATCTTGATCTGTGGGATCGGGTCGGCAGTTGCCGTATTCTCATCAATCGGTTTTACGATCTTTTCAAATTCATCCTTCAGCTTACCGCTGATCTTGGATACCGTAAGCCCGCCGAAGCCGATGGTATTGTACAGATCGTCTGCCCCCTGGATACCGATGCGGCGCGCAAGATTCTCAATGATCTCCTCCTGCTGTGCCACGGTATAAGAGCGGCCGAGACGGCGCAATTCACGCTCGATCTCCTCTTTACCGACCTCAATATTCTCCGCACGCTTTTCGTGCTTGAACCAGGCGCGGATCTTGTTTCTTGCCTCGCCCGTCTTCACGATCTTCAACCAGTCACGGCTGGGTCCGCGAGATGCGGAGGACGTGAGGATCTCAACGATCTCTCCGTTTTGCGGAACTCTGTCGATCGGAACGATCACACCGTTGATCTTCGCCCCGATCATCTTATTGCCGACCGCAGAATGGATCGCGTAGGCGAAGTCGATCACCGTCGACCCAAACGGCAAAGAGATCACGTCTCCCTTGGGGGTAAAAACGAAGGTCTCATCATTAAAAATATCGGTTTTGAAGGAATGGATAAACTCATCGGGATCCTTCGTGCTGTCATCGGCCTCCAGTAGCTTCGATATCCAGCTCAGTTTCTCGTCGATCGACTGCGTTGCCGTCTCTCCGGTCTTGTACTTCCAATGCGCGGCAACACCGAACTCGGCGATCCTGTGCATCTCATGCGTACGGATCTGCACCTCAAACGGAATACCGTCGCGCCCTATAACCGTCGTGTGTAATGATTGATACATATTCGGCTTCGGGGTCGAAATATAATCCTTGAACCGCCCGGGAACCGAGCGGAAGGATTCGTGGATCAGACCAAGCACCGTATAACAGGCAAGTTCGCTATCCACGATCACGCGCAGTGCGTAAAAATCGTAGATCTCGTCGAGGCTTTTGTTCTGATTGTACATTTTGCGGTAAAGGCTGTAGATCGACTTTACGCGTCCCTCGATCACGCAAGGAATCTGATTTTCGGACAAGCGCTCCGATATCCTTTGCTTCGCGCTGTCGATCAGATTCAGGCTCTGTCCGTAGCGGCTTTCTACCTCCTTCAGTACCTCGTCGTATCCGATTGGGTCAAGATGCTGAAGGCTCAGATTTTCAAGCTCGTGCTTGATGCGCTGCATACCGAGTCTGTGCGCCAACGGAGCGTACACGTGCATCGTCTCAAGGGCGATGTCGCGCCGCCTCTCCTCCCGCTTTGCGGAAAGCGTGCGCATATTGTGCAAGCGGTCGCAAAGCTTGATAAAGATCACGCGAATATCCTTCGACATTGCAAGAAGCATCTTGCGGATATTCTCGATGTGTACTTCTTCCTTATCCTCGACCTTCATCTGTGCAATCTTGGTAAGCCCGTCCACAAGCTCAGCAACGCTTGCTCCGAATTCCTTCTTGATCACCGAAAGATCGGTGCGATCCGAGCAATCCTCCACCGTATCGTGAAGAAGAGCGGCACAGACGGAGTCGGTATCAAGTTCAAGCCCTGCAACGATCTCCGCAACCGCGATCGGGTGAGAAATATACGGCTCGCCACTTAAGCGGAACTGACCCTCGTGCAGCTCCTTCGCATACAAAAACGCTTTATTGATTTTTTCAAGGTCGTACTTTTTCCCGTTTCGCTCTAAAAGAGCAAGGAGCTCACGAATTTCCTCGTACAAGCCTTTCACCTCTTTTTAATAAAAATATCAAGCCATTCTCTGTTGCATCCGTAAGCGGCGCAAAAGATTGGATTTTTCAAGATCGGTCTTCCCCGACGTAAACTGTACCTTGAAGCGGTACTGCTCGTCACCGACCTCCTCGATTCCCAGCAGATTCAACTCCTGCAGGATCCTGATAATGAATTTTAATTTGATATAGCCGATCGTCCCGTCGTAAGAGGTTCTCAGCTTGGAGAGCATCTGACGGTGATGGATCGTATCAAGCCCCGCCCGCACGGAGCGGCGGACCAGCGTATATACAGCGGCAAAATCATCCCGCGTTGGAACGATATCCTCCGCATCCGTAAAGGGTGCCCCCGTCCAGATCTGCTCGAATCTCTCTCGTTCATTTTCGGCATCCCCCTGCTTTTCATCGCTCAGGCGGATATCCTTGATAATGAGCTGAACGCTCTTTCTACCACACCACTCGTTGATATCAAGGTTGAACATTACGTCCACAAGATCCCCGGGGTAAAGATTCAGAGATTCGGGGCTGTGTGAAAAATACATTGCGTTGAACTGCGTCCCGCTTTCCCCAAGAGTCAGACGCGTGTGCTTTCCACCACTGACGGGCATACATTCGAGAAGACGGACCCCGCGCAAAATAAAGACGGGAACGGGATTCGCAACGCCGTACGGCTCCAAAAGATGCAGATCCTCAGCAACTTGCATGCTGATGTCGGAGAGACTGATCTCACAATCTGCCTCAAGCGTCGGCAAAATCGCCTCGTCATTCAATATCTCACGCGCGTAATCGTTGATCTGTCGCTTGAAGGCAGGCAGATCCTTTCTCGCAATGCTAAGACCTGCCGCAAGCTCATGCCCGCCGAATTTAACGAGGTGATCACTGCAATGCACGAGAGCATCTACGAGATTCATCCCCTTAATACTGCGTCCCGATCCCTTACCGACATCCTCGCTTCGGTCGCCGCCGCCGTCGCATCCTTCAAACGAGATTAGAATCGACGGCAAGCCGTATTTCTCGGTAATGCGGGAGGCGACGATACCGATCACACCGTGATGCCAATCGTCCGCATCCAGAATGATCACGGGATCCTTCTCAAAATCATGCTCTGCCGCAAGCTTTTCGTAGGCTTCTTCTATGATCTTATTCTCCTCGTTCTGACGCGCGCGGTTTGCTTCACAGAGCTGCGCGGCAAGCTCGGAGGCACGTGTATCAGATTCGGCAAGAAACAGCTCAACGGCGAGCGAAGCACTGCGAATGCGCCCCGCAGCATTCAAGCGAGGCGCGATCGTATACCCGATAAATCCGGAGGTAATCTTTTGCCGCGGACGCCGCGGATCGGGGCGGGCGTCGCCCTTTTGCCCCGCCGCATCCATCAGGGCAAGCAGACCGCGTCGGCAGCTCTTTTCCATACGGTAAAGCCCCTGGCTGACGATCAGCTTGTTCTCCTCACGTAGCGGCATCACGTCAGCAATGGTACCGATCGCGATCAGATCTGCGTAATCACGGCAGATGCGCCGTACGCAATCGATCATATGGTCGCCCGTTACAGTCGCCTCGTAAGCACAAAGCAGCTTAAAAACGACACCGACGCCAGCCAGCTCCTTAAAGGGATACGGACAATCGGGGCGATGCGGATTTACGACCGCAACGGCATCGGGTAATTCAGAGCGGCACTCGTGGTGATCTGTCACCACGAAGTCAACGCCAAGCGCCTTTGCGTAAGCAACCTCCTCATCCGCCGTAATGCCGGTATCGACCGTCACGATCAGACGCGCACCGCCGTCAGCCAATGCCTTGATGGCGGACTTCGAAACACCGTAGCCTTCTCCGGCACGGTTTGGGATATAGTAACTGATATCCGCACCCTTCGACTTCAAATACAGATAGAGCGTGCAAACGGCAGTTACACCGTCCACGTCGTAGTCGCCGTAAACGACGATTGGCTCCTTCTTTTCGATTGCGCGACGAATACGCGCAACCGCCGCGGGAATGTCCTTCATTTCAAACGGATCACACAGGATCTCGCTTTCCATATGAATAAAAGTCTGTGCCTTTTTGGGGGTGTCGTAGCCTCGGTTGACCAGCAAACGGGCTAAGACAAAGCTCACCCCTAATTCACGGGAGATCAGTCGCGCCTTGCTCAGCATTTCCTCCGTGGCAGGCTGACGCAATATCCATTTTTTGCGTGTGTTTTGACCTATTTTCTTCAACATATATGTAAAACCGTTGCAACGGGGAGCTATTCGTCCTCGCTGTCACCTTCATTATGAATCAAACCTACAATTTTAACGTCGGGATGACGGGCGGCATTTCGATTGACAAAAACGAAAACGGGAACGTATGACAGCACCAATCCGCCAAAAGCCGCCAAAAGCGAATAGGAAGCCCGTGTGTCAAGCAACCGATCAAAAACGAGATAGCAAGCGGTTGCAAGGATCAAGGGAAACAGAAAGACACAAAACGCATAAAAAATCACGCGCGCGGAGGATGCCTCGAGCCGCACAAGATCGCCCTTTTTCGCACAAACGGTGTTCAGAGCGATCACCTCCTGCGTACGCTTGCCAAAGGCGGCACAGACCGTACAGCCGTCCTCCGCCTTATGACAGCCCTCACACATCGAGCCGCGGCGCACGGAGACCTTAGCTGTACCGTTTTCATATTGCTCTATGATCCTACCGATCTGTGTCAAGATGCTTCTCCCTTCAGTTTAAGGACGGACCGTTTTGCTCCATGATCGAGAGCGCAGTACGGATCCCGTCGATCGCGGCACTCGTAATGCCGCCGGCATACCCTGCTCCTTCACCGCAGGGATAAACGTTACGCGTTCCGACGGCAAGTCTGCCGTCGTCGCGCAAGATGCGAACCGGTGCGGAGGTGCGTGTTTCCGCCCCCGTCAAAACGGCGTAGGGCGCGTCAAACCCGCTGATCTTACGCCCGAATGCGGGGAGTGCTTCCCGAATTCCGTCCGCCGCAAAATCGGGCAGAAAAAGGCTCGGAGAGCAGAGTCTGTAAGCCTCACCGTCCATATAAGTCGGCATAACTCTCGTCGGGCGGCTTCTATGCTCACCCGAAAGCAGATCGCCAACCGTTGTCAGCGGCGCGGCATAATCAGCCCCGCCCGCAAGATAAGCCTTATGCTCGATCTCCTCTTGCAGTGCAATTGCCCCCTCGGGCGTATTGCCGTAATCCTCGCAGAAGACCGAAACAACAACTGCACTGTTTGCGTTTTTCCCGTCACGCGCGTGGTGGCTCATACCGTTGACGACGACGCTGTCGGGCGTGCTCGCCGCGGCAACGACCTGCCCACCGGGACACATACAAAAGGTATAAACGCCGCGTTGCTTCGTATTGTGCGAGAGCGCGTATTCGGCATGTCCGAGTGCAGGATGTCCTGCAAAGCTTCCGTACATCGCCGCATCGATCTCCTCTTGCAGATGCTCGATGCGCATACCGACGGAATAGGGCTTCGGTACGACCGAAAGACCGCTTTTGATAAGCATACGGTAGGTATCACGCGCACTGTGCCCCGTCGCGAGGACAAGCGCCCCTACAGGCATCTCGCCGAGCGAGGTCAACACAGAGCCAACGACTCCGTCATGGAGCGAGATCTGCTCAAGACGGTTGTGAAAATACACGCGGCCGCCAAGTGCCTCGATCCGCTCGAGCATTCGCTGAACGACGATCTGTAAATAATCGGTTCCGATATGTGGCTTTGCGAGGTAAAGGATCTCCTCGGGTGCGCCAAACTCAACGAATCGCTCCAAAACGTAAAGAGAAAGCGGATCGTTGATACGCGTAACCAGCTTCCCGTCAGAAAACGTGCCGGCACCGCCGGCACCGAACTGTATATTGGTCTCGGGATCGAGAAGACGTGAGATTTTGAAGGCGTCGATCTTAGAAACGCGCTCAGCAACGTCACCCCCGCGCTCCAGAACGATCGGTCGGTAGCCGTTTTCAGCAAGCAGCAAAGCGCAAAAAAGCCCAGCAGGCCCCGTACCGACGACGATTGGCGCCGCATTCAGCGGCGCGCCGTTTTTGGGTGTGAACAACGGACGCTCAGAGCGGAGCACGGAAATATCGTGCTTCGCTAAAAACGCTGTATTGTGCGATGAAACCTCGCCGCACACCGCCACCGAATAAACGATCTTGACAGCATCCCTTCGCCGTGCATCGATCGAACGGCGATAAATACGAAATTGCGCCCCCGATGGCAATAAATGCAAGCGACGGAGTCGGCTCCTCGCTTCTTTCATTGCGTCCTCGGGTGGCGCATCCGGTGACAGGCTGATTTTATTTACGATATAGGTGTCTTGCAAATCCGTGCCCCTTTATTTCGCTACCAGCTCTACCGTAAAGTAGATCGGCTCCTCAAGCTCGATCTCAGACGGACAGGAAAAGGTCAGAGCAACCTCGTAGACGCCGGGCTCCTTTAAAGCGGAAACGTCGGCATAAGCCTTGATGTCCTTTTTCTGAACGGCTGAAAAGCTCTTTCTATTGCCGCGGAATTCGACGTCGCTGACCGTATTGGATGCCTTCAGGTCAAAGCGATCATCTACCCCGGAAACCGTAACGGGAATATCGTCAAAGCACTCGGTATATCCGATACGCATCACAGATATCCAGATCACAAGTGCAAGCAAAATGCAAACGGCAATCGGTAAAACGTAGAGCCGCATAACCGATCTGTTTTGTCTTCTCGTATCCATCATGCTCTCCCTCACTTTACAGAATGGCGTCCGTTTTGCCGTCTCGTAGCGTCCTCGTACGAGGAAGGAAGCAAAATACGGAGCAGCTCTTCGCGCATGGATTGATAATTATAGTCGTGCGAGATCCTGCTATTATAAGCGATCGAGATCTTTGAGGTCTCCTCGGAAACGACGAGGATCACGGCGTCGCTCATTTCACTCATACCGATCGCGGCACGGTGGCGCGTTCCCATCTGTCGGCTGATATCAGTATCCTGCGTTAGGGGCAAAAAACACCCTGCCGCACAGACACGGCGCTCCCGAATGATCACGGCACCGTCATGAAGCGGCGCTTTCGGGTAAAAGATATTTCTCAAAAGATAAGCATTGACGTTCGCATCGATCTCAACGCCCGACCGAACGATGTCCCCAAGCTTCGTCGTGCGCTCGATTACGATCAGTGCCCCCTGCTTCACTCGCTGAATATCGGAGACGGCCTCGCAAATCGCATCGACCATCGATACGATCTCTTTTTCCTCTCTCTTGCGCTTGGATGTAAACTTTAAGCGACGAAGTCTTCCCTCACCGACGCTCTCAAGCGCAGAGCGGATCTCGGGCTGAAACAGAATAATCAGCACGAGGATGCCGACCTGGAAGATCAAGCCCGCAACGTAGCGGATCGCATGCAGTCCAATCGCAACCGAAAGTCCGTAAAGTAGGATCAGTCCGACGATACCAACGAAAAAGCGTGCGGCGCGACGTTCCCGAAGGAATCGGAAGATCAGATAGAAAAGCGACGAAAGGATCAAAATGTCAAGAACGTCCGCAAAACGAATGTTAGCAAGCTGCTCGCCTGCAAAGGAAAACCAATCTACAAAAGACGAGATTATATTTTTCATAATATTTATCACCAAAACCGCAAAAGCAATGCAGTCTTTCACTCAAATTTTATGGAGGGCGCGTTTCGGGCATGCGGCGCCCAATGTCAAAACCGACTCAAAAAACGCAACAAAAGTATATACAAGACACCCTCAACGGAATGCCAAGAAAATGCAAAAAATATTTACATACATATTATAACATACTAAAATGCAAATTTCAAATGTTTTCTCAAATTTCTCATAAATTTTTTATTTATTTTCACGTAAATGAGCCCTCAAGAGCAGTTTTTTCCCAAATGTTAGAAGATTGAAAATAATTTAACAATATTTTTCATAAAAGTGTTGACAAAAACAACGGTAAGTGATATACTAAAACCGTAAAAAGTGTCTCATTTGAGACAAAAGAGGTGATTGCGATCAAAAAAATCGAAACGCTTTTTCTGTTCAAGCATCTCCCCGCAAAGGATCTTGATGCCGCCCTTCTGCTGGCAAACGGTAAATACGTTACCTATTCCGCGAACGAATGCGTGATCGACCGCTTTGAGCGCGATCGCGTGCTCGGCTTCGTGACTGAGGGCGAGCTGCACGTTTACGGCGGACGTGACTGCCAGATCCTTATGAACACCCTTGGTGCGGGCAGCTGCTACGGGGCCTCAACGCTTTTTTCTGCAAACGAGGACTTCCCTACGCGCATCGTCGCGCATAAAAGCTCGACGGTTTGGAAAATTCCGGAGGAAAGAGTGTTGGATCTGATCCGCGTCTATCCGCAGATCGCCATCAACTACGTTTCCTTTCTTTCGGACCGTATCCGCTTTCTCAACAAGCGCGTCGACGCATTGACTGCGCGCAGCGCCGAAAGCAAGGTTGCCGCATTTCTTCTCTCCCACACGGATGCCGACGGCAGTCTCGAATCGCCTTTGAATATGTCCGAGATCGCTTCGGCACTCGGAATCGGGCGTGCATCCTTTTACCGCATACTTGACGCCTTCGCCGCAAACGGCGACATCGAGGGTCGCGGACATCTCGTCAAAATCAAAAACAAATCAAATCTTGAAAGGATATCAAAATCATGAAAAAAATCGTTGCATTTCTCTTAATCGCCACCTTCGCACTCTTCGCTTTTTCCGCTTGCAGGGAGACCCCCGCCGAACAAAATAATGATACCACGCCGCGTATCGCCCTCGATCTGACCGAGGAATGGAACAAGATCTCGGACACCGAGCTCGTTCAGGGTTGCATCGTCGTGCGCCGTGCCTTTGCAGAGGAGCATCCCGAGGCTGTCGCAAAATTCCTTGAAAACTACGAGGCATCCATCAATTATATTACCGATACAAAGAACGCCGAAAGCGCCGCGCAAATGATCGTTTCCGCGAAGATCCTTCCGAACGCAAGCATTGCAAAAAGTGCCCTTCCGCGTTGCAATATTGAATTCAAAAAAGGCACCGAGATGAAGAATACGCTCTCCGCATTTCTTTCGGTCCTTCACGACTACGATCCGACGGCTGTCGGCGGCACTATGCCCGCGGATAACTTCTATTATGAAGCCCCCGTCGGCATCACCCCCGCCGATGATGCAAAGATCAGAATTGCCGTTTTGTCGGGTCCTACGGGCATCGGAATGGCAAAGCTGATCAACGACAACGCAGAAGACTCAAACTATGAGATCACTCTTTACAGCGATCCTTCAAACGTTCTTCCTCTTTTGATCAAGGGCGAGATCGACGTCGCTGCCCTTCCTACCAACGCTGCCGCAACCGTCTATAACAAAACCAATGGCAACATTGAAGTACTCGCGACCAACACCCTCGGCGTGCTTTACCTTCTGGAGCGCGGCAACACGATCAACTCGGTCGCCGACCTTCGCGGAAAAACCGTTTCGATGAGCGGTGTCGGATCCACCCCTGAATATATCCTTCGCTACATTCTTGAGGAAAACGGGCTCACTCCCGGCAAAGACGTAACGATCGAGGGGGTCGCCGATCACGACACGCTCGTTACGAAATACTTGCAGAACGAAAGCCGCATCGCCGTCCTTCCCGAGCCAAAGGTCACCGTCGCAATGACGAAAGCGACGAATGCCGCATCCGGCAAATAAAGCACTGACAATGCACGTATTTCATCAAAAAAATCGAAAAATATCGCGTTGGTACGCGCTTTACGTCATTCCGCTCCTGCTTTTGATCTGGCAGCTTGCCGCTATGATCTCGGACAGCAACCTGATCCTTCCCACTCCCTTTTCGGTTCTGCGTGCGTTTTTTGCATTGGCAAAAACCGATCTCTTCTGGAGTGCTGCACTTTTCTCCTTGGCACGTGTTCTGCTTGGCTTTTTTATCGGCGGTGCAGTCGGCATTCTTTTCGCACTGCTTGCGCACCTTTTCCGTTATTCCGAGCCGTTTTTCCATGCCGTCATTGTCATCACGAAATCGACGCCCGTCGTCTCCTTTATCATTATCGCTTGGTTCTATCTTGAAACCGAAGCACTTCCAACCTTCATCGCCGCGCTTATGGTGATCCCGATCTATTACACCAATACGAAGGCGGGGCTTTCCTCGGTGGATCTGCATCTGCGAGAGGTCGCCTGGCTCTACGATCTGAAGCCCCTTCAAAAGCTTCGTCTCCTCTGGCTTCCCTCACTCCTTCCGCATCTTACCTCCGCAACGCTCACCGGCTGCGGTCTTGCTTGGAAGGCAGGGATCGCCGCCGAGGTCATCGTCCAGGTCAACCGCTCACTCGGTCGTGAGATGTTCTTTTCAAAGAGCTACCTCGAGATCGAGAACCTCTTTGCTTACACGATCACCGTCATCCTTCTGAGCCTCGGGATCGAGTATCTCTTACGTTTTCTCTTGAAAAAGGAGGGGTCCGATGCCAAAAATTAATTTTGTCAAAAAGTCACTTGGGAATCAAACCATCCTTCAAAATCTTTCTCTTGATTTTCCAAGCACGGGATGCGTTGTTTTAATGGGAAGATCGGGTTGTGGAAAGACCACCCTTCTTCGGATCTTAGCAGGACTCGATGCTCCCGACGAAGGGAGCGTTGAGGGCTTCGAGCGTGGCAAGGTCGCTATGACGTTTCAGGAATACCGCCTCTTTGAAACGATCGACGCTCTTGAAAACGCAAGACTCGCCTCGCCGCTTACAAAGGACGACGCACGCGCGGCGGCTGTACGAATGCTGACCCGTCTCGGCTTCACCGAAGCGGATATGAAGAAAAAGCCCTCCGAGCTATCGGGCGGAATGCGGCAACGCATTTCGGTTGCGCGCGCGTTTCTCAGCGATCGCCCGATCATCTTGCTCGATGAGCCGACGAAGGAGCTGGATCTGCAATTCAGAGAAGCCTTGACCGAGCTTTTTCGCGAGCAATCAGAAACGAAGCTTCTGATCATCGTCACGCATCTTGAAGAGGATGCAAAAATGCTCGGTGTCACCCCGATACGCCTATCCGATTCATAAACAAAGAAAGCAAGCGATGTGTTCATCACTTGCTTTCTTCTTTTTCTTCGGGAGCAAAATCGGGGATTCCGAGATCGTTCCCATAAAACGCGCCGCTACCGATCGAACGGTAGCCGTACCTCTCACGGATCCCGTCCATCGCGCGATCAAGCCTTGATTCCTTCTCTTTCCTTTTCTGCCGATCGGTGTCAAAGAAGCCGATCTGCTCGGTAGCCTGTGTCGCATCAACGAGATTCATTGCGGTAACCGTCAAGGAGCGGATCGCGGGTCTTCCCTTTTTCAGCTGCATAGCCAACTGATATGCGGTCCGCGCGATCTCGCGGGAGGAATCCGTAGCATCCTGTAGCGAGATCTGTCGGCTTGCCGACTTCAGAGTAGAGTCACGCAGCGTTGCACTGACCGTTGTGCATTTCATACCGAGTCTGCGCAAACGCATCGCTACCTCCTCGGATAGCGCCTCGATCCCAATGCGGACGTCCTCTGCATTTTGCAGATCGTGTCGGAAGGTCATTCCGTTTCCGATGCTTTTCGGTCGGTCCTCGTGCGTTGGCGCGACCACGGGATCCTCGTCCATCCCGTTTGCGTAAAGATAGATCTTCTCGCCGTGCTTTCCAAGATGATTCACGAGGAAGGCGGGGTTCGCGGCGGCAAGATCACCGATGGTACGAATACCGCAGGAGGTAAGCAGATCCGCCGTTCGCTCTCCGATAAACAAAAGCGATCCCACGGGAAGCGGAAAAACGATCCGTTTATAGTTTTCTCTTGTAATCTCGGTGATCGCATCGGGCTTTTTATAATCACTGCCAAGCTTTGCAAAGATTTTGTTGAAGGAAACTCCGATCGAAACGGTGATCCCGAGCTCCCGCTTTACCTCCCTGCGTATCCGCTCCGCGATCTGCATTCCCGAGCCAAAAAGCGCATAGCTGCCCGTAACGTCCAGCCAGGACTCGTCGATCCCAAACGGCTCGATCTGATCGGTGTATCGCGCATAGATCTCATTGACCGCCCTTGAATACTTCAGATATTCCCCGTGATGCGGCGGCACAGTCACAAGCTGCGGGCACTTCCGTTTTGCTTCCCTGACGGTTTCTGCCGTCACGACACCAAAGCCCTTTGCCAGCTCATTTTTTGCCAACACGATCCCGTGTCGGTCAGCCTCGCTTCCGCAAACCGCCATTGGAACACCGCAAAGTGCGGGATTCAACGCCGTTTCGACGGATGCAAAAAAGCTGTTGCAATCGCAGTGCAGGATCACGCGCTCCACGTTATCACTTCCGTTCATCGATCGATTGGTGTACTGTCAGGATCTGTTGCGCAATTTTTTCGATCTCTGCGCGCGCCTCGAACGGCGCAAGAATGCGTACCCGCCCGCCAAAGCTCATCACGAAGGAATAAAACACAGGGCTTGTAACAACCTCCACGTGGATCTCGAATTGGTCGTTGCGTTCAATGATCGTTATATCCTCGCCGAATCGGTCGATCATCGCACCGACCACGGAATGATCGCAAAGCAGGCTCACGAGCTGCGGCTCGCCGCCGAACATACCGAAGCAACGCTTCTCATAGATCGCCATATCCACGCCCTCAAGCTCACTCTTTCCCTCACGCGTGTTTCCCGTAATCTTGACGGAATCAAGCTTGTCAACGCGGTAGTGACGAACCCTTTGCGCATTGTGATCGTAAGCGATCAGATAATATTTTTCATCGTCCCAGGTCAGCGCGTACGGACTCACCGTATAAAGCGCACCGTCGTGGCGGAAGACCTTCTCTTTTTTAACGTTCCAGTCGTAATAGCGGAAGGTGATCGACGAATCCTCAAGAATTGCGCGGTGAACGCTGTCAACGGTGTAATATACCTTTTCATTCATCGTTTTGCCGCGATTCGCAACGTAGACCTGCCGACTCAGCTGACGCGCCTCGTGTACGCTCGTCAGCGATGCGATCTTAGCGATCAGATCCTCGCTTTTCTTACGCGTAATAAACTTTGAGGACGCCACAGCATCCACCAGAAGCTTCAGCTCGGGCAATTCAAATCGACGCTCCTCAAGATAGTAGCCCGTTGCCTTTCCGCTCTGACAGCTCTCGACGGAGAGACCGTAACGCCGTAACGCCGAAAAATCATCGTAAAGGCTCTTGCGTTCTGCCTCCACGCCGTACGCATCAAGTGCCCGTATGATCTCGGGCATCGTCATCGGATGCTCGGCGTCAGTACGCTCCGCAAGGATCCTTGCAAGATACAAAATCTTCAGTTTTTGATTTGGACTTTTTGGCATAACGTTTCCTCCACTCAAAAAAGCTCACTACACCATTATATTATCAAATTTCAGGGAATAAAGCAATATTTTTTCTAAAGAAAGTAAAAAGGCAGGAAAATTCCTGCCTTTTTATCAAGCCTCGATTGCGGAAAGCGAAAGCCAGACGACCGACGTCGGATACGCGTGGTGATCGATCAATTCCACGCGTGCGATGGGCCTTAACGGTTCGGGATTTCTCCACTCCCAGCGGTAAACCGTCACGGGGGTGCCGTCCTCGGTCTTGCTCTCGATCCCGTCCGAAAAATACGTACCGAAATAGCCGTTATGTCGGTAATAGCCGCCTTCAAGCGGGATATTCTGTCGGCATGCCCAATACCCGATATACTCGCCGTAGCGGATCGGGATCTCGACCGCACCGCCGTCCGTATATACAACGCGGTAAGCACCGAGCGTATCAAGCTCGCCCCACGGAATGCGCGTCAGCTTTTTCGAGGTAACGTTTTGGAAGATCAGCGCCTGACACGTAGCATCGACCTCTACGCGATCCGCTCCGACCGCATTGTCGTACGGTGCCCGCAGATCGCTTCGGTAAAGCAAGCGTTCACTGCCGACGGGCGGTTTTTCATGTCGGAACGCCCTGCGAAGAGACGGCATCCATTCCTTTAGCTTGCGATCGTATACCAGCCGCAAATGGCTATCGTAGGAAGCCGACCAAAGCGTTTGTGCACAGTACAGATATTCGTAGGTCTTTCCCTCTTTACCGAAGGAATACTCATTCATTCCGACCCACGCGGAAACCTGACCGCCAACGATCCCGTCCTTTGCAATGCGCGATTCAAGGCGCGGAAAATGGCTGGAATACAGGTTGCCGATCGCAACGGAGTATCCTTTTCCGACCAAATAATCCTCAATATCCTTATGCATATGGAAATACCAAATGAAGTCCAAAAGCAGAATATCCTTCGGCAAAAGATCGACCGCGGATATCGTACGATAGCTGCTCACGGACTGTACCATGTCCGCCCACATCATCACCTTGAGCCCCTTTGCCTTCAGGTGATCGTAGATGCGCCGTACGTCGTTTGCAAAAAGCACGGCGGGATCCTTATCCTTACAGACCTCGCAGACACCGATCTGATAGACCTCGTCGTGACCGATGTGAACGTATTCCCGTGGCTTTGTGACCTCGATGATCTCATCCATCAGATCAAAGAGAATCTCGTACGAGCGCTCGTTCGAGGGACAGTAGCAATGGGGATAGAATCGGTCCGGCGGCACGTCGGCGGACAGCTCGTCCACGCTTTCAAACGGATCGTTTGCGTCGATCTCCGCGATCTCGGGGTGCGCGATCGTCATAAACTGCACGTGCCCCAACGACTGCACCTCGGGCACGACGTCAAGTCCGTAGCGACGGATATACTCCACAAGCTCTGCGACCTCGTGCTTCTCTATCAGCCCTTCGCCGCCTGCCTCCCCGTGCGGATACGCAGGCCATTCACCGGTGCGTGAGCGCCGCTTTGCCTCAAGGAGTGCCTCGTTGATCTCGGGATGCGAATCAAAGTGCATCCCACCCGCAAACTCAAGAATAACGGTATTGTAGCCCATCGGAGAGATTACGTGGCGGATCATATCCTTGGTAAATTCTACTTCTTCACTACCGGGGAGCATCAAATGCACACCGCGGAAGCTCTTATACGGAGCATCCTCGATCTCACAGCAAGGGATGCATCCGTCCTTTATCAGCTTTAACAGCGACTCAGCGCCGATGATAAAACCGCGCAGGTCAGAGGCAAAAAGACGAATGCCGTTTTCCGTCACGGAAAGCCGATAGGCATTTTTAGCAAGCGTAGGATCCGTCGCAAGAGAAAACCGCGCATCGGCGGCACTTACGCACACGATATCATTTTGCTCCTCGATCCGCTCGCAAATGACGCTTGCCGCATCACGCGCCAAAGTGTCATTTGCGCAATACGACGACAAAAGCGAGCTTGGAACGGATCCGCTCAGACGGGAAAAAGAAGCTGGCGTCGGAAAGAGTGGGATCACGTCAACACCAGAACCGTAGATCTTCAGCCCCGTAATATCAACGGACGAAAAATAGCTCGAGATCTCGATCACGAATCCCGACAGGACCTCGCCGATCGGAAGCGTGATCTCCTTTTTATAAATGTCAGCTCCGGTCTCGGCAGTATAGCGATAAAGCACGCGTGCTTTATCCGTATCCCAAACGGTAAGGGCGCGGGGCGTTCCCTCCTCCCCTAAGGAAAGAACGAGATCACCGACGAAAAAGGGGATCTCACAATCTACCGAAAGAAAAAGACTTTCCTCAAGCAACTCTTGCCAGTTGACCAAAAGGCGTTCCTGCTTCAGGGGGTCACCATTCAGCCTTGACGGTGGAACGCTTCCGTCCGCCTTAGAGCAGGATAAACGAAACGGAAAAATATCGTTTAAAACTCCAATCTTCATTTTTACATCTCCTTGCTATTTAAACTAATTTCAGGCAACCGCCCGAAGAATTGAAAAAACAACGATGACCAAAGCGCCAAGCGCGATGCGATACCAGCCAAAGACCTCAAAGCTGTGACGCTTTACAAAATCCATAAGGAAGCGGATCACAAAAAGTGAAACGAGGAAGGAGACGACAATGCCGATGATGAGCGCTCCGATCTCAGCACCCGTGAGCGAAACGCCATCCTTCACAAAGCCCAGCACCTCGATAAAGGAAGCACCCGCCATCACGGGAATTGCCATAAAGAAGGTAAATTCCGCCGCCACCGTGCGGGAGACCCCCATCAGCATACCGCCGATGATCGTCGATCCCGAGCGAGAGGTACCGGGAATGATAGAAAGCGCCTGAAACGCCCCGATCAGCAGCGCATCCTTATAGCTTAGCTCATCCGTCGTATTCACGCGATAGGTGCGATTTTTTTGCCGACGCTCGATCACGATAAACAGAACGCCGTAAAGGATCAGCGCCGCGGCGATCAGAAAAGGATTATCGGGAATACTGCCGTAAACGACCTTCAAAAGCACCCCTGCAACCATAGCGGGGAGCATTCCGACGATGACCTTGCCCCACAGACGGTAGGTCTGCTTCTTCTCATCCGCCGTTTTCTTCGTTGAAAAGGGATTGAGGCGATTGAAGAAATACACCAGTACCGCTAAAATGGCGCCAAGCTGTATCACGACCAGAAAAAGCTCGATAAAGGCGGCTGAAAAATCAAGCGTGAACAAACGATCCAAAAGGATCATATGTCCTGTGCTCGATACGGGCAGCCACTCGGTGATCCCCTCGACGATACCCATCAAAAGGGCATACAAAACTTCAATAAAACGCATATTATTCCCCCTTACCGGAGCGCAAAATGTCACCGGCCTTCACCGCAAACGGCATGCGGATATAAAATTTTTCAAGCGGATGCGGAACCGACCCGATCGGCTCGTGCGCCTCGTTATAAAGCGCCTCACAGCGCATCGCTACCCCAACCCTTCCGGGGGTCAGCAGCTCGATCGGCTCTCCTACCGAAAACTTATTGCGCTGGATACAGTAAGCCTCCCCACGCTCCTCATCATATGACAGGACGGTTGCAAGATATGCTTTTTCGCGGATATACCCAACCTGCGTTACGGTATTGGCATCCGTATGTGAATCGCTGAAATAATAGCCCGTTCCGTATTCACGGTGACTGACGCTCTCAAGCTCCTCCTCCCATTCCGGGTGCCTTGAGGCATCACCAGCAGAAACCGCGTCGATCGCCATACGGTAAACGTTCGTGGTAACCGCGGCGTAATACGCGCTTTTCATGCGTCCCTCGATCTTGAAGGAATCGATCCCGCATTCGATCAGCTCGGAAACGTGGGAGATCATCGAGGTATCACGCGACGCCATAATAAACGTCTCACCGTCGATCTGCTCAAGATACAAGGGCTCGTTTGGACGCTTCTCCTCAAAAACCGTCGCGGAATAATTCCATCGGCAGGGCTGCGCGCACGCACCGCGATTTCCATCGCGCCCCGTGAAAAAGTTGGAAAGCAGACAGCGCCCGCTGTAAGAAACGCACATCGCACCGTGCACGAAAGCCTCAAGCTCAAGCTCCTTCGGCGTATTTGCACGGATCGCCTTGATCTCTGAAAGCGTCAGCTCCCGTGCAAGCACCACGCGCTTCGCGCCGAGATTGTACCAGGCGGTCGCCGCGGCGGCACTTACGATATTCGCCTGCGTGGAGATATGGATCTCAACGCCCGGCAGAAGCTCCTTGGCAAGCATCAGAACGCCAACGTCAGCAACGATCAGTGCATCGGGCAAAAACGAACGCAGTCTCTCAAAATAAGTGCGTAACGCCGCATATTCGTCCGTACGCGGCATCGTGTTGACGGTTAGGTAGACCTTTACGCCGTGCGCGTGCGCGTATTCGATCGCCGCACGCAGCTCATCCTCCGTAAAGTTGTCCGCGGCAGAGCGCATACCGAAGCGTTGTCCTGCCAGATAAACGGCGTCCGCACCGTACAAAACCGCCGCCTGCAGCTTTTCAAAGTTGCCCGCGGGCGAAAGCAATTCGGGTATTCTTTTCATACGTTGATCCTTAGATCTTTATTTTTATAGATTCAGTATAGCATATCCTTGCGTTAATTGCAAGACGCTTTTATAACAAACAGGTCGACCTCCCACGCAGGCAAGCATTCCCGTCGCCGTAGCAAAAGACGTGCATCGGGGCAAAGCCTTCGCGCTAAAAACAGAAGCGCAAACAGATCCTCACTTCTGTGATAGACCGAAATCTGCAGGATCGGCGCATATTTTTCGATCGTGGCGACGCTTCCGAGCAACGCTTCATATTCCGCCCCCTCAACGTCGTATTTGATATAATCGGGTGAAAGACCGTATTGCTCGACCAAGCGGTCAAGCGGTAAGAGGCAAACTACGTCCTCGGGCGCCTTATAGGTTCGGTTACATAATGAGGAGTTGCGATTTCCCCCACGGCTCAGCATTCCCTGTTCCTCGTCCGACCAGAGCGCCGCGTGAACGGGATGAATTCTTCCTTCGAGTCCCTCGCGCTCGATTCGCTTGCAAAGTCGCTTGAAATTCTTGGCATCGGGCTCGATCGCAAGGATCTGCCTTAAATTATTTGCTTTTTTCAAAAGGGTAGATGCAGTGTCACCATCGTACGCGCCGGCATCTACACTCTCCTTGATAGCCTCGTAGGCAAGACATTCGTCATAAGAAGCGTCGCTACTGTACGCCGCCTGCAGATAGGTGATCCTTCCCGTCAATTTGTAATGGATCACCGCGGAGAAAATGCGGCGCGACTCCTCATCCGACAAGGAGGCAATTGCCTGCAAAAGCTCCGTATAGTGCGTATTGTAAAAATCCTTGTCAAAGACGTTCTCTCCCGCTACGGGAAGATCGGGCAGATACAGCTCAAAGCATTCGGCATAGCCGTAAAGGAGATCCAGCACCTCGCGCAGGCGTGTGCCAAAGGACAGAACGATGCGGAAATCCCCGTATTTCTCCTGCGCCTCGGAAAACGAAAGCACTCTCTTTCCGTGAAAGGAGTGACCGCGTACGAATCCGTCGCTTGCGAAAAAATCCGCGACCTCGATCCCGCGCCTCTCTAACTGCTCAAGAATGCGATCGGCACCGTTACCCATGCCGTACATCAGAATCGGTGCGCCCGCTTTGGAAAGCGCGGTATATACGTCCTCGGACGCCGGATACGGCGGCAGTAGATTTCTTGCTTCATCTTCCGTGATCATAGATAAATTTTCTTGCATTTTTCAGAACTCCGTGTTATACTTGAAGAAAATACAGTTTTTTAAGGAGCATTTTCTATGGACTGTCTGTTTTGTAAGATCATAGCGGGCGACATCCCCTCGACGAAGGTGTATGAGGACGATGCCGTTTACGCGTTCCGCGACATTCAACCGCAAGCCCCCGTCCACGTCGTGATCGTTCCCAAAACCCACCTCTGTTGCGCTGACGAGATCACGGATGAAAATTCCGCGCTGATCGCCCGCATTTTCGCCGCGATTCCAAAGATCGCCAAGGCAGAGGGACTGACGAACGGGTACCGCATCATCAACAACTGCGGTGAGGATGCCTGTCAATCGGTGCGCCACATTCATTTTCATCTTTTGGGCGGTAAAAAGCTGCCCGAATCCATCGTGTAAGCCGAAATTTAGAAAAATGACCGCCCTTGCAGGCGGTCGTTTTTGTTTGCGCATCAGATCTTTTCCTTGACCTTTGCGCTCTTACCAACTCTGTTGCGCAGATAGTTGAGCTTTGCACGGCGTACAACACCGCGACGAACGACAACAACCTTCTCAACGTTGGGAGAGTGAAGCGGGAAAATCTTCTCTACGCCGACGCCGTATGCAACGCGTCTGATGGTGAAGGTTTCGGAAATACCGCCACCGTTCTTCGCAATAACGGTACCTTCAAAAAGCTGGATTCTCTCTCTCTGCCCCTCTTTGATCTTGTTGTGAACCGTAATGGTATCACCAACCTCGAACTGCGGGATCTCACTCTTAAGCTGCTCACTTGCGAAAGCCTGAACCTTATCCATGATTAGGTCCTCCTTTTAATACCGGGCGTTCATGCGGAGCAACGCAGCGGACCGCCTTCAAATTTGCGTGCAGAATGCACAGCAAGAGTCATTATAACATATCCTTTTTGAAAAATCAATAGTTTTTTGAAAAAAAATGGGGCTTGTAAATCCAAAAAAAATATGCTATACTGTAATGTGATAAATTATGTTATTAAATATTTCAACTTCTATCAATTGCAAAGGATGACTTTTATGAAATACCTCGTGATCGTATACGACGGCATGGCAGACAGAAAGATCCCCTCCCTCGGCAACCGCACCCCAATGGAGGTTGCAAAAAAACCGATGATGGACGCACTCGCAAAAACTGCGATCATCGGCACCGTATCAAACGTCCCCGACGGGATGGTTCCGGAAAGTGATACCGCAAATCTCGCGATCCTCTCCTACGCACCGCGCATTTATTCCAAGGGGCGCTCTCCTCTTGAAGCGGTCAGCATGGGGCTCAGAATGCAGCCCGACGACACGGCTTACCGCTGTAACGTCGTCACACTCTCGGACGAGGGTGATTACGATCACAAGATCATTCTCGACCATTCCGCCGACGAGATCACGACGCCCGAGGCAGACCTTCTGATCCGTGCGCTTGAAGACAAGCTCGGCAACGCCGACCGTCACTTTTACACGGGCGTTTCCTACCGTCACTGCCTGCTTTGGAAAAACGGCAACGACACCTACCCCTTTATGCGCCCGCACGACATTCTCGGCAAGGTCATTACCGACTACCTGCCGAAGGGCAAGGACGGCGAACCCTTCTATCGCCTGATGCGCGACAGCTATGAGATCCTGAAGGATCAACCCGTTAACGCAGCGCGCCGTGCTGTCGGCAAGCGCGTAGCAAACTCCGCCTGGCTCTGGAGCCCCGGGAAAAAGCCGGCGCTTCCCTCCTTCCGCGAAAAATGGGGACTCGACGCCTCGGTCATTTCCGCAGTGGACCTCATCAAGGGGATCGGACTTTGCGCGGGCATGGAATCCATTGACGTCGACGGTGCAACGGGAAACGTTCACACCAATTACGACGGTAAAGCAAGCGCCGCGATCGACGCCTTCCGCCGCGGTAAGGATCTCGTCTACGTACACGTAGAGGGACCCGACGAATGCGGACACCGCGCCGAGATCGAAAACAAGGTTCTCTCGATCGAGCTGATCGACCAAAAGATCCTGACTCCGATCGCCGAGTATCTCAGATCCACGGGCGAATCCTTCCGCATCCTCACGCTTCCCGATCACCCGACCCCCATCGAGATCAGAACGCATTCAATGGAGCCCGTTCCCTTTATGATCTACGATAGCGAAAGGAACTACGACGGCGTCGAGTGCCTCACCGAGGACAGCGCCGCAAGAAAGAACAATTATCTTTCCGACGGCACGCTCCTGATGGAGATGCTGACTCAAAAAAACTAACGCAAAAAGAGGTTTTTTATGGACTTGGAAAACAGATCAAGCGGTGCACCGACCCCAATCGACGCAAAGCGTGTAGCACGCACGCTCTTTGACTATGTCGAGATGTTGGCACTCGCCGTTGCAGCCGTTTTGATCCTTTTTACCTTCCTGTTCCGCCTTTCCGTCGTCAGCGGAAACTCAATGTACGGAACCCTGCACGACGATGATAAGCTGATCATTTCAAATCTTCTGTATACCCCCAAAATGGGTGACATCGTAGTGTTTGAAAACGACGGTTATACCCAGACGGGTGAGCCGCTGATCAAACGCGTCATCGCAACCGAGGGGCAGTTCGTCCGCCTTGGAGCCGACGGCAGCGTATACGTTTATGAGGACGAAAACGACACGGTTGGCAAAAAGCTGAACGAGCCCTACGCAAGCCTTGCCGTACTGAGTCGGGACGGCACCTATCTCGGTGAGCAAAGCGGCTATTATAACACCCTTGACTATCTCGTAATTTATGAAAAATACCGCGAAAAAACAGAGGTGCCGGAGGGCAAGATCTTCGTGCTCGGAGATCACCGCAACTCCTCCTACGACAGCCGCTACTTCGGAATGATCGACGAGCGTCTGGTGCTTGGCCGCGTCCTTTTTCGCGTTTCCCCATTTAATCAATTCGGAGCAGTAGACTAATGCCATCCAACATCATTCAGTGGTTTCCTGGGCATATGGCAAAAACACGCCGCATCATGCAGGAGTGCCTGCCCGACGTGGACGTCGTGATCGAGGTTCTCGACGCACGCATCCCGTATAGCTCCCGAAATCCAGAAATCAAAAAGATCGTCGGTCAAAAGCCGATCTTAACGCTTTTAAACAAAGCCTCGCTTGCCGATCCTGCGATCGTAAAGCGGTGGTGTGCCCAATTTCGTGCAAACGGATCGGAGGCGCTCCCCTGCGACTGCGTCACGGGCGAGGGGATGCAAGCCATCCCCGCCGCCGTACGGCGCATCCTCTCCGATAAGATCGAGCGGTACGAATCCCGCGGTATGGTCGGCCGTCGCCTGCGTGCGATGATCGTCGGCATTCCGAACGTCGGAAAATCCTCCATCATCAACCGTCTTGCGGGGAGCCGCCGCGCAAGGGTCGAGAACCGCCCGGGCGTCACCGTGCAAAAGCAATGGGTCTCCACCCCGATCGGACTTGATCTTCTCGATATGCCGGGGGTTTTGTGGCCGAAGTTTGACGACCGTACGGTCGGCGAAAACCTCGCTATGACGGGCGCGATCAAGGAACAGGTCTTAAACGTCATTGAGATCGCAATGCTCCTTTGCGGCCGTATGCGCGACCTCTACCCCACCGAATTCTGCACGCGCTATAAATTAAAGGTGGAAGAAATCGCCGAGCTTGAGCTTTACGATCTCTTTCTGCTTGTCGGCCGCCGTCGCGGCTTTCTGATCTCGGGCGGCGAGGTGCACGAGGAGCGCACCGCTACTATGCTCCTCGATGAATTGCAAAACGGCAAGCTCGGACGGATCTGTCTTGAAGCACCGAAGGGAGAAAGCCATGCCTGATCTGAGCCTTGAAAAAGAACTGCAAGCGCAGGGATATTCGCTTATCTGCGGCGTCGATGAAGCAGGTCGCGGACCGCTTTGCGGTCCCGTCGTTGCCGCCGCTTGCATTTTACCCCCCGATTACGACATTCCCGAGCTGAACGACTCTAAAAAATTGACGCCCAAAAAGCGCGAAAAGCTCTTTGAGATCGTAAAGGAGCAAGCGATCGCTTACGCCGTCGCCTCAGCCACTCCTGAGGAAATTGATGCCCTCAACATCCTGAATGCAGATATGCTGGCAATGCGCCGTGCGATCGAGGCGCTCTCCCCCGCCGCCGATTTCGCGCTGATCGACGGCAACGTCGTACGCAACATCCCGATCCCCGCGAAGGCTGTCGTAAAGGGGGATGCCATTTCCGCATCCATCGCCGCCGCAAGCATTCTTGCGAAGGTCACGCGTGACCGCATCTGCGAGGAGGACGACGCAAGCTACCCGCAATACGGCATCAAAAAGCACAAGGGCTATCCGACGAAGGATCATATGGACGCCGTCCGCAAATACGGCCCCTCCCCGATCCACAGACGCTCCTTTTTAAAATTTCTCAATGAAGATACTTAACATCTTCCGACGCAAGATACGCACGCACAAGCAAATAATCGGTGACAAGGGCGAACGCGCAGCCGTCTCCTATTTGCGTCGCCACGGCTACAGGATCGTCACCCGCAATTTCAAGCATCACCCGCATGAGATCGACGTCATTGCGCTTGAAAAACGGCGTATGCTCGTTTTCATTGAAGTCAAGACCCGCACGCATTCGGTTGAAATTTACAACCGTTACGGCAGTGCCGCATCCGCCGTCAGGCAGGACAAGCAGCGCAGTCTCATCGCAGGTGCACGCGCCTACCTCCGCCGCAATCCGACCGATCTGCCCTGCCGCTTTGACGTGATCGAGGTCTATCTTTCGGAAAGCGCAAAAATCATTGAGATTAACCACATTAAGGAAGCATTTTCGGCATAATCTGTACGGTAGATCTTTTTGGAGGTTGCCGTGTTTCCTTATTTTTTGTTACATACCGATACCCCCTACCGCTTGTTTGAAGAGAGGCTGGTTCTCGATTCGCAAGCATTGCAATGTAAGATCGACGCCGCCGCTACTGCCACTGTTGTTTACGCGATCTGGAGCGATGCGAAGCGTCACCCAAAAGAAAACTTTATACGCTTTTTCAAGATCAGAGAACGCCTCTGTCAAGCTCTGATGAACAAAGCTCTGCCTCGGAATTTCTCCTGTATATTGAGTGTCGAGGGTGCTTCTCTTCTTGAAGAACGCATCGAAAGGCTCACGCTTTTATCCGCGCTCGGCGTCCGTACGCTAACACCGCTTTGGTCTGGTGAGGATTCCTTCGGCGGCGCCTGGAATACCGACGTCGGTCTTACAGAATTCGGCAAACGCGCCACGGAAGAAGCGATCCGCCACCGCATTTTACCCGATATTTCGCACGCATCCCGGCGCTCCGCAGAGCAGATCGCCGACGTTTGCGAACGCTTTAACGCCCCCGTCTTTGCCTCTCACTCCAATTCCTATTCGGTATGCACGCACGGACGCAATCTGACCGACCGTCTCTTTCAAAGAATCGTTTCGACTCACGGACTACTCGGCTTATGCTTCGCTCCCGAGCATCTGACTACCAAGGGCGTCGCAACGCTTACCGACCTTCTTTTACACGCCGAGCATTTTCTTTCCCTCGGCGGTGAGAACGTGCTGGCGCTCGGTAGCGATTTCGACGGCATCGAACAAACGCCCGTCGGTCTCTCCTCCACCGCCGACCTTCCCTGCCTGTGCGAAGCATATTCAAGGATCGGTTATCCCGACTCTTTGATCTGCAAGATCCTTTATCTGAATGCACAAGGCTTTTTCACAAATTTCTTTTCTGATTCTGCGTATCATTTTTTTAAAAATAAAAATATATAAATAAAAAGGATTTATTATGAACTACAGAAGTACAAGAAGCACCGATGCCATCTCAGTCAGCGCGGCGCAAGCCATCAAAACGGGGCTCGCTCCCGACGGCGGTCTCTTTATGCCGGAGCAGATCCCGTCACTCTCGGAAAAAGAAGTCCTTTCGCTCTGCAAAATGACCTATCCCGAGCGTGCCGCAACCGTCCTTTCCAAGTATCTTACCGATTACACCTACGACGAACTTTACGAGGACGCGTCTGCCGCTTATTCCGCTGACCGTTTTCTCGGCGGCGCCGCCCCCATCCATCCTATTGACGAAAACGTAACGGCGCTTGAGCTTTGGCACGGTCCCACTGCCGCATTCAAGGATATGGCACTGCAGATCATGCCGCGCCTTCTCTCCCGCGCGCTCGTCAAAACCGGCGAAAAGCGTACGGCGTATATCCTCGTGGCAACCTCGGGCGATACGGGCAAGGCCGCGCTTGAAGGCTATAAGGATATCCCCCAGATCAAGATCAAGGTCTTTTACCCCGTCGACGGTGTCTCGAAGGTGCAAAAGCTGCAGATGGTCTCTCAGACCGGCAATAACGTTGACGTTTGCGCGATCCGCGGCAATTTCGACGACGCACAGACGGGCGTCAAAAAGATCTTTGCGGACCGCTCGATGGCAGAGCGGCTTGCTGAACGCAACACCTTCCTTTCCAGTGCCAATTCGATCAACTGGGGACGTCTGGCGCCTCAGATCGTCTACTACGTTTCCGCCTATTGTGATATGATAAACGCAGGCAGAATCTCGTACGGCGACAAGGTTGACGTCTGCGTCCCAACCGGTAATTTCGGCAATATCTTTGCCGCTCTGCTCGCAAAAAGGATGGGGTTGCCGCTTGGAAAGCTCATCTGCGCGTCCAACAAAAACAACATTCTGACCGACTTTTTGCGCACGGGCGTATACGATCGCAACCGCGCATTTTACACCACGATGTCCCCCTCAATGGACATCCTGATCTCCTCAAATCTCGAGCGACTGCTCTATGTAACGCTGGGTGCCGAGAAAACCGCCGCTTATATGCACGCCTTGAACACCAACGGCAAATACGCTCTGTCGAGCGACGAGCTTGCCCTGATCCAAAAGGATTTCGTCGGCTACTGCGCCGACGAAGAAAAGACCGCGCAGGCGATCCGTCTGGCATATGAAAAGCACGGTTACCTGTGCGACAGCCACACCGCCGTCGGCTATTCCTGCGCATGTCAGTATCTTGCCGATCAAAAGGGAGACGTTGCCCCGATTATTCTGGCATCTACGGCAAGCCCCTACAAGTTCGCAGCTGACGTTTATCTTGCGCTCACTGGCAAGCCTTCGCCCGACGGACTCACGGCACTTGAGGAGCTGACCGCACTTACGGGGGTCGAGATCCCCTTGCCGCTTGCCGATATGAAGAACCGCACCGTTCGTTTCAACGCAGTGGTTGACCCCGATGAAATGCCCGATACGGTCCTTGCTTTTGCGGCTGACTAATTAGATCTCCTTCGGACGGAAGGTCGCGCAAACGGTCTGTGCGCTGGATTCCGCATAGCTCGGTCCTACGGAGATCGCGCTGGCGGTACAGCAGTTATCACAAGCACCGTGATACACGCAGTTTTTCACGTCGCAAACGACCCCCTTGATCGCCTTATCCGTCTTTTCGGGATGCATCTTGTTTTCCATAATCAAATCTACCTCCGATGGTTTTTCCACCGTTTTCACGGCCATTACAGTTTTCCCGTCGGTCGGTATTTCTATGCGCGGAGGCTATATGTCACTCTTTGTTATTGCTGACCTGCACCTCTCCACCGCCGAGCAAACCAACAAATCTATGGAGGTATTCGGTCGCCGCTGGAGCGATTACGTCGCACGTCTCGTGCGCAATTGGCGCGCGGTCGTGAACGACGAGGACACCGTCATCATTCCGGGTGACGTTTCGTGGGCACTCACGCTTGACGAGGCAGTTTCCGACTTCACCCTTTTGCACTCTCTCCCGGGGCGAAAGATCCTTGGCAAGGGCAATCACGATTTCTGGTGGTCCACGGCTTCAAAGCTCACGGCTTTTACAAAGGAGCACGCGTTTCAAAACATTTTTTTCCTCTTTAACAACGCCTTTGAGACCGACGAATTCCTTCTTGCGGGTACGCGCGGATGGTATCAGGACGAATCCTGTGAAAATCTTCCGAAGGATACCGACTTCAAAAAGCTGGTCGCGCGTGAGGCATCGCGCCTTGATACCAGCTTGAAGGCGGCGAAGGCCCTGAAAAAAGAGAACGACCGCCGTGAGATCCTTGCATTTTTACACTTCCCGCCCATCTGGAACGGCCTTGTATGCGAGGAGATCGTCGACGTCCTCAAAAAGCACGGTATCTCCCGTTGCTTCTTCGGTCACATCCATGGGAATTACACCGCCCCCGCCTCCTTCCTTCACGACGGCATTGCTTTTTCCCTCATCTCCGCCGATTTTTTGGAGTTCTACCCGCGTCTCATTCAACCGAATGACTGATATTCACCGTTTTTGGATTAATTTCACCTAATTTTCTCGGTTTTTTTGCGTTTTCTATTGACAACTGCGACGAAACCAAGTAAAATAATATGGATGTAAAAAACACTATGCTTGTAAAGGAGCCAATCAAATGAGCCTGATCAAAAAGGAAAAGGACAAAAAAGAAAAGAATTGCTACACCGTGGAGTTTTCCATTGAGAAGGAGACCTTCGATGCCGCTGTAAACGCCGCATATAAAAAGAACGTCGCCAAGATGAACGTCCCCGGTTTCAGAAAGGGCAAGGCGCCGAAGGCAATCATCGAAAAGATGTACGGCAAGGGCGTTTTCTATGAGGAAGCGATCAACGCATGCATTCCCGATGCATTTGATGCAGCCCTTAAGGAATCTAAGCTCGATATGGTCGGTCAGCCCGAATTCGACGTTAAGACGATCGATGACAACGGCGTCGTTATGACCGCGAAGCTTTACGTAAAGCCCACCGTTAAGATCGACGGCTACAAGGGACTTGAAATCGCAAAGACCGTAAAGGCTGTTACCGACGAGGACGTAGATGCCGAGATCGAGCGCACGCGTGAGCGCAACGCAAGAACGATCGAGGTAACCGACAGAGCAGCCGCAAACGGTGATACCGTTACCATTGACTTCGACGGCTACGTTGACGGCAAACAGTTTGACGGTGGTAAGGCTGAAGGCCACGACCTCAAGCTCGGTAGCGGTCAGTTTATCCCCGGCTTTGAGGATCAGATCATCGGAAAGGCGATCGGCGACGCATTCGACGTTAACGTTGACTTCCCCGCTGAATACCATGCAAAGGAGCTTGCAGGCAAGCCCGCTGTCTTCAAGGTAAAGCTGCACGCGATCAAGACCACCGAGCTTCCCGCGCTTGACGACGAGTTTGCAAAGGACGTTTCTGAATTTGATACGCTTGCTGAATACAAAGCCGACGTAAAGGCAAAAATTCAGGAAAGAAATGACAAGGCCGCTGAAAACGAAGCGGATGAAAAGATGATCGACGCCCTCATCGAAAAGCTCGAGGCTGACATTCCCGAGCCGATGTTCGTCGCCGAAACCGAAAACTTCGTGCGTGATTATGACAGCCGTCTGCGTATGCAGGGACTTGACCTGTCTACTTATTTCAAGTACACGGGCATGAACCTCGATCAGCTCCGCGCGCAGATGCGCCCGCAGGCTGAGAAGCAGGTCCGCGTAAGACTCGCGCTCGAAAAGATTGCATCCGCTGAAAAACTGACGGTCACCAAAAAGGAAATCGAAGCTGAATACAAACGCATTTCCGACACCTACAACGTCCCGTTGGATGACGTAAAGAACATGGTGAAATCCGAAGACATCGGTGCTGACCTCAAGGTTAAAAAGGCAGTTGACTTTGTCAAGGAAAACGCCGTATTTACCGAAACTGCGGAATGATTGATTGCAAATGCTGCCGGTAAACATCGGCAGCATTTCATTTACCCTGATTAAAAATTATTATGGAGGAACAAACAATGGCACTCGTACCGGTAGTTATCGAACAAACCAATCGCGGAGAGAGATCCTACGATATTTTCTCCCGTCTTTTGAATGACCGCATCATTTTCCTGTCGGATCAGGTCAACGATGCAACCGCATCCCTGATCGTTGCGCAGATGCTCTATCTTGAAGCGCAGGATCCCGAAAAAGACATCTTTTTCTATATCAACAGCCCCGGCGGCTCGGTCAGCGCCGGTATGGCGATCTACGACACGATGAATTATATCAAGTGCGACGTCTCCACCATTTGCGTCGGTATGGCGGCAAGCATGGGCGCATTTCTCCTCGCCGCAGGTGCAAAGGGCAAACGCTTTGCAATGCCGAACAGTGAGATCATGATCCATCAGCCCCTCGGCGGTGCGCAGGGTCAGGCGTCGGATATCAAGATCCACGCCGATCACATCATCCGCACGCGTGAGAAGCTCAACCGTATCCTCTCCGCGCAGACGGGCAAGCCGCTTGAGATCATCGAGCGCGATACCGAGCGCGACAATTTCCTCACCGCAGAAGCAGCTGCGGAGTACGGTCTGATCGACAAGGTCATTGAAAAACGGATCTAAGAAAGGGCAACTCTATGGCAAATGACGGAAACCGCACCGAAAAGATGCATTTTTGCGCGTTTTGCGGTCGAACAGAAAAGCAGGTTGCTTTTCTGATCCCTTCCCCTACGGGCGTATGCATCTGCAACGATTGCGTTGACGAATGCCGCGACCTGATCGACGAGCATCTCACTCCCGACAGTACAGAGGAAACGGTCCTGACCTTTGAAACACTTCCGAAGCCCGCCGAGATCAAAGAAATGCTCGACACCTACGTAATCGGACAGGATGAGGCAAAGCGCGTGCTTTCGGTTGCGGTCTACAATCACTATAAGCGTATACTCGCCCTCGATCAAAAAAAGAAGAAAAACAGCGAGGAGTCCTCTCTTCCCGACGTCGATATTCAAAAGAGCAACGTGCTTCTGCTCGGTCCTACGGGTGTCGGTAAGACTTATCTCGCCCAGACGCTTGCCAAAAGCATGCAGGTGCCGTTTGCGATCGCAGACGCCACCACGCTGACCGAGGCGGGATACGTAGGTGAGGACGTAGAAAATATCCTTCTGCGCCTGATCCAAGCAGCCGACTACGACGTGGAAAAGGCAGAGCGCGGGATCATCTACATTGATGAGATCGATAAGATCTCGAGAAAGGGCGAAAACCGCTCGATCACCCGTGACGTCTCAGGCGAGGGCGTTCAGCAAGCGCTTTTGAAGATCCTTGAGGGAACGGTCGCAAACGTACCGCCGCAGGGTGGGCGCAAGCATCCCAATCAGGAATTTATTCAGATCCGCACCGAGAATATTCTGTTTATCTGCGGCGGTGCCTTCGACGGTCTTGAGCAGATCATTGAAAAGCGTCGCGGCAATCAGACGATCGGCTTCACGAGCGAGATCCTCACGAAAAAGGATCGCGTCGCACGCGGTGTCTTCAAGGACGTCGTTTCTCACGACATCGTGAAATACGGTCTGATCCCCGAGCTTGTCGGCCGTCTGCCCGTTATCGTAACGTTGGATAGCCTTGATGAAAATGCGCTCTCCCGCATCATCAAGGAGCCCAAAAACGCCCTGACCAAGCAGTACTCCGCTCTCTTTGCGCTTGACGGTGTCGAGCTCGTCTTTACAGACGATGCTTGTATTGCCATCGCGAAAGCGGCACTTGAAAAGGAGATCGGCGCGCGCGGTCTTCGCTCGATCCTTGAAGGAATGATGACCGAGCTGATGTACGACGTCCCCTCGCGCCCCGACATCAAGAAGATCACGATTACCGCCGATTTCATCAAGGGAAACGGCAAACCGATCTTTGAAACAGCTTAACCGACACGCCTCGTTTTCGTAGTGAAAACGAGTCGTTTTTTATATTTTGGGGGTTCTTTTTTCTCTACTGTTATTGATTTTGCACAACAAGTGCGTTATAATGTAGTTAATCATAACAACGGAGGCTTTTAAATGTTACCCAGAATATCTCAAAAGTACACGATTTTTCTCGATCCCTCAAAGAAAAACGGTGACGGCAGTGCCGACGCTCCGTATTCTTCGCTCTCGGCAGCCTTTGCCGACGCCGAGCAGAAGCTCACCGAGCAAGACAACGTCGGCATCACTTTTTCCTTTGCGGACGGCGTTTATCGCTTAAACGAAACCGCACGTCTTTCCTCCAAAAATTTCACAGCAAAAAGCTATCAGATTGATTTCAAGGGTACCGGAAACGCAACGCTCAACGGTTGCTCCGTAATCCCGAATGATGCCTTTGTAAAGGTAGAGAATACTCGCTATTATAAAGCACAGCTTGCCAGAAAAGAGGACGGAACGTATCCCGAATTTCGCGACCTTTACGTCAACGGAAAGCTCTGCCCCATTGCAACCTATAAAAAGGAGCACCGTATGGTCTGCTCGATTCCCTTTGATAAGGAAAGAAAGGAGCATCCGGAAAATCTCGATTGGCAGAAGCTTTACGTCGATCCCGAGGTCGTCGCAGGGATCGATCCCGATGCCCCTGCTCCGCTTGAGATCTGGCTAAAGGTAGAGTGGCAGCTTCACGCCGTCCGCATCGAGCGTTTGGATTACGACGACGTTTACGTTACCGAGGACGGCGAAAGAATGATCGCCGCCATCGTCAAGCGTGAGGATTGGGAGGAATTCTATTTCCGCTTCTGGGCGACCTTAAAGGGACGTTATTATTGGGGAAAGAACGCGCTCGCGTATCTGCACGACGGTCAGTTCTTCTACGATCTTCAAAACGGCATTCTCTACTATCAACCGTCGGATGACGTCGATATGAGCACGGCTGAGATCGCATACCCCAACTGTGAAACGCTCCTTGAGCTTGACGGTCTTATGAACGTCTCCTTCCGTAATCTCGCCTTCACGGGAACGACCTCAAACTACATTAACCAAAACGGTTATATCGCAGGTCAGGCGGGCGCCATCAAAAAGAATAACATCGGCTACCTCAACGATGCCGCGATCACGGGAATCGACCTTTCAAATCTCCTCATAACCGAATGTCGCTTCTATCAGCTTGGCGGCGACGGCATCAACACCCGCGGCAGAAGCAACAGCTTTAAGATCTTTAACAACAGATTTGAAACGCTCGCAATGACCGCGATCCGCATCGGTGCCCCCGACGGTGTCTATCAGGTAACAAAGAACGCGAACGTCAATATCGAGATCCTGAACAACTATATCTATAACACGGGCGCGATCTACAAGAGCAACGTTTCTGTTTTCATCGGCCCTGTACTGAATCTGAAGATCAATTACAATACCTTCATAGACTCCTCCTATTCCGCCATCAGCGTCGGCTGGCGCTGGAGCCGCGCAAACTGGGAATTCGGAGAAACGGTCAACGTCACGAACGCGGAGATCGCATACAACTACCTTCACAATTTTATGTCGGAGATGAAGGACGGTGGCGCGATCTACACCCTCGGTGGCAACTGCACGCAGGAATACCCTGCTCTTTTCAACTCGATCCACGACAACTATTGCGAGGTTGGTGATACGACAGGGCAAAAAACGGGATGCTATACCGTCCTCTATCACGACGGCTCCTCCTCAAACTGGCACACCTACGATAACGTCATTGAGATCCGCCCCGATAACCCCTCGAAATTCAGTTATATCTCCTTCCAGAATGTCGGAAGCCAGCAGGTATATAACATCACCGCAGAAAACAACTATTTCATCAATCTGACCAATCCGATCTATGCCATCGGCGAGGGACGCGTGAAGCCCGAATTCAACCTTCACGAGATCAATTCGCACGTCGGCGTCACGCACGACACTCTCGATGCCTTTGCAAAGTCCGTTATCACGAATGCGGGCTGCTCGTCTGCCAAGGCAAAGCTCAAAACCGATTTTGACAAAGCATCCAAGGCAGAGTAAAGCGACACCGAGCGCAGAAAATTGCCCTGATCAAAAACAAAAAAGGGCTCTCGTAGTCTGCAAGAGCCCTTTGAAAGGAACGTATGGTACAGTTAAACAACGATTGGGACGAGATCGTCGGCGAGGAATTCGGGAAGGAATACTATCTGAAGCTGCGCGGTTTTTTGAAGGATGAATACAGCCGCTACAGGATCTACCCGTCTATGTACGATATCTTCAACGCGCTGCGCTACACGCCTTACAGCGGCGTGCGCGCCGTCATCCTCGGACAAGACCCCTATCATGGAGAGGGTCAGGCGCATGGCCTTTGCTTTTCCGTAAAGCGCGGAGTACAGCCACCACCTTCCCTTCAGAACATCTTCAAGGAATTAAAAAGCGACCTCGGCATTGATCCCCCCTCCCACGGAGAGCTGACCGATTGGGCAAAGCAGGGTGTCCTGCTTCTCAACACGACGCTTACCGTCCGTGCAGGCGCGCCGAACAGTCACGCAAGACAGGGCTGGGAGATCTTCACCGACCGTGTGATCGAGCTATTGAATGATGCAAGCCACCCGATTGCTTTTATTCTCTGGGGTGGGAATGCGCGTTCAAAGCGAAGCCTCATCACGAACCCGATCCACGGAATATTCGAATCACCGCATCCAAGTCCGCTTTCTGCTTACGCAGGATTCTTCGGCTCGCGCCCCTTCTCGCGCGTCAACGAATTTTTGATCAAAAGCGGGCAG
>JAZSGY010000020.1:0-20765 GCA_045532985.1 Eubacteriales bacterium
CCGTCTTCGTCGTAAGAAACTCTGCAATTTACAAAGGCAATAATAAAACTTGCACCGAGAAGTGAAAAAGCAAAGAAAAGTATCGGCACCCAAATTGGCTCATCCAAAAAAGCTGTAATGAGGGTAGGAATGAGAAAAATAATAGAGGTTATTAAGCCTAATATTACAAAGAATTTTGGTAGATATACTTTTCCTTTTTCTGCATTTTTAGGTTGCCTCAAAAAAGCAAGAACGCCACTGACAATGATTGGTATAATTAAAAAACTTAATCCGCGAACAATATACTCCATATCGCACCTTCCTTCTTAAATCGGTGTACCATAATTATAGCATAAAATTTATAAACATTTCAAGTGTGATGGTTCAAATCTGTCCACGGATTTGCTTCTGTGGGGAATCTATATCAAAAAATGCATTTCGCTGGTTCAAATCTGTCCACAGACCCGAAATGCCCGAAATGCATCTACAAAATTTCGAAAAACTTCAGAGTCGAAAAAAGCGGAGAAATCTCTCGAAATCTCCGCTTTTCGGCATTACGGCTTGTCATAATGCGGTTTTTCTCGTGCCTGCATCTAAATCAGACACTCGTGATGGCTGAACTTCGCTGGATGTTTCCCCCTGACGGGTGAAAATTCCCTGCCTTGCCGCCGCCTCGCAAGCGGGCGTCGCTCTGCGGCGGGAAATCGAACCAGCACGCTTGCTAAAAGCAAGCGTCTGTCCCGAAGAGCTATCCCACCAACAAGTAAGGGGTGCAAAAGCACCCCTTTCTTGTTGGCTGGGATAGCTGGATTCGAACCAGCGAATGCAGGAGTCAAAGTCCTGTGCCTTACCTGGCTTGGCGATATCCCAATACCCCCATATTATAGCATATGCACCGAACCGTGTCAAGCCGTTTTTGATGTTTTTTCCTTTTTTCGGTTGCAAAATAACAGAAGCTGTGTTATACTGAACGCGTATAAAATCTAAAGAAGGCAAATACGGTGAGCACAAAAAGCATTACGAGGAATTTCACAAGCGGTAGCATACCGAAGCAACTGCTTTTATTTATGCTGCCCTTTATGGCGTCCAACGCCCTTTTGGTGCTGTATAGCACCATTGATATGGTCATCGTCGGCAAGTACGTCGGCACGGCGGGGCTTTCCGCCGTTTCCCAGAGCAGTCAGATCGTCAACTTCGCAACGATGGTCTGCCTCGGCTTCTCAAATGCGGGACAGGTCCTGATCTCTCAAGCGATCGGCGCCAAGAAACGGCGCGAGATGAACGATATCATCGGCACACTCTTCACCTCAGTGCTTCTGTTCTCGCTCCTTCTGTCGGCGGTGATGCTCGTGGCGCACCGCGGCATCCTCAGCCTTTTGAAGATCCCCGTCGAGTCCTACGCGATGGCGCGTGAGTATCTTCTGATCTGCGCGGCGGGTCTTATATTCAACGCAGGCTACAACCTCGTCTCCGCCGTTTTGCGCGGGATGGGTGACGCAAACCGTCCGCTTCTGTTCATCGGGATCGCATCCGTTACAAACCTTGTGCTTGACCTTTTGTTCACGGGCTATCTCGGCTTTGGCGTCGCGGGTGCGGCATACGCCACCGTGATCGGACAGGCGGTATCCTTCCTTTTCTCGATCCTTTTCCTCTACCGCCGCCGCGTTGCCTTCGGCTTCGATTTTCAGCGCGAAAGCTTCCGCCCCAAGAAAAAGTATATCGGAATGATCGCCTCCCTCGGCACGCCGATGGCGATCCAATCGGGCGCGATCAACCTCTCGATGCTCTTCGTCAACTCTCTGATCAATCAGGTCGGCGTGGTTGCCTCGGCAACCTTCGGCGTCGGTGTCCGTATCGACGATATCGTCAACAAGCTCTCGCAGGGCATTCACTACGCGGCGATGCCGATGATCAGCCAGAACCTCGGCGCCGGGGATCAGCGCCGTGCCAAGCAGGTGGTCTATTTCGCATGGCTCTTTTCCGCCGCCTTTACTGCAGTCTGTATGTTGCTTTACGTCCTGCTCGGCGAGCAGCTCTTTCGGCTTTTCTCCGACGATCCCGCGGTGCACGAAATGTCGGGCACCTTCATCCGCGCGATTCTTTGGATGTTCCCCGCACTCGCCGTCATGCGCGGTAGCGGCGCGTTCATTCAGGGACTTGGCAATGCAAAGCTCAGTATGGTCCTCGCACTTCTTGACGGCGTTATTTTGCGCATCGGTCTTTCCTATCTGTTCGGCATCCTTCTCGGGTGGGGCTTCTACGGCTTCGTCCTTGGCTACGGAGTTGCCGCCTACGGCTTCGCGATCCCCAGCCTCATCTACTTCTATTCGGGCATCTGGCGTCGTCGTCGGGCACTTTCCGAATCTATTTAAGAGGAGCACTTTATGAAACGAAGGCTTTTGGCACGTTTTTTGCCCTACTACAAAAAATATAAATGGATCCTGATCTTCGATCTGTTTTGCGCCGCACTGACTACGGTCTGCGAGCTGATCCTGCCCCTGATCGTGCGTGAGATCACCGAGCGCGCGACGAGTAATCTTGCCACGCTGACGGTCACACTCGTTTTGCGCGTCGGGCTTCTGTATCTCGTTTTGCGGATCATCGACACGCTCGCCAATTATTATATGGCGTCGGTCGGACACATTATGGGTGCGCGGATCGAGACCGATATGCGCCACGACTTCTTCTCCCATCTGCAAAAGCTCTCCTTCTCCTACTACGACAGCGCGAAGGTCGGCAAGCTGATGTCGCGCATCACGAACGATCTGTTTGATATCACCGAATTTTCCCACCACTGCCCCGAGGAATTCTTCATCGCAGGCATCAAGATCGTCGCCGCATTCGCGATCCTTTGCACGATGAGCGTACCGCTGACGCTGATCGTCTTTGTCGCCATCCCGCCGATGATCCTCGTTCTTTCGATCTTCAGCCGTCGGATGAAGGCGGGCTTCCGCGACTCGCGTCAGCAGATCGGCGAGCTGAATGCGGGGGTCGAGGATAGCCTTCTCGGCATTCGCGTCGTCAAATCCTTTGCCAAGGAGCCCTATGAGGAGGCAAAGTTTGACGCGGGCAACCAAAAATTTCTGAAGGTCAAATCCCGCGTCTATCACATTATGGGCGCGTTTCAGTCCTGCACCCGCTTGTTTGACGGTCTTATGTATATCATCGTCGTCGTTGCGGGCGCGATCTTCCTGATCAAGGGGAAGATCACCGCGGGCGACTACGTCGCATACCTGATGTTCGTTTCCACGCTGATGACCTCGATTCGCCGTATCGTTGAATTCACCGAGCAGTTCCAGCGCGGTATGACGGGCATTGAACGCTTCAGCGAGATCATGGACGTCGAGCCCGAGATCGCCGATGCGAAGGATGCAACAGTCCTCTCCGACGTGAAGGGCGAGATCTGCTTCGATGGCGTTTCCTTTGCCTACGGCGACGGTGCCGACGTGATCCACGGCCTCTCACTCACCGTCAGGGCAGGGGAGAATATCGCGCTCGTCGGTCCGTCGGGCGGCGGTAAGACCACGCTCTGCTCGCTGATCCCGCGCTTCTACGAGGTCACGGGCGGAAAGATCACGGTCGACGGCAAGGACACGCGCACGGTCACGCTGAATTCTTTGCGCGAAAACATCGGCGTCGTCGCACAGGACGTCTACCTCTTCTCGGGTAGCGTGCGCGAGAATATCGCATACGGTAAGGAGGGCGCGACCGACGAGGAGATCGTCGAGGCGGCAAGGCTCGCGGGTGCGCACGACTTTATCACCGAGCTGAAGGACGGCTACGACACCTACGTCGGTGAGCGCGGCGTCAAGCTCTCGGGCGGACAGAAGCAGCGCATCTCGATCGCACGCGTATTTCTCAAAAATCCCCCCATCCTGATCCTTGACGAGGCAACCAGCGCGCTCGACAACGAAAGCGAGCGCCTCGTGCAGACCTCGCTTGAGAAGCTGGCGCGCGGCAGGACCACCTTTACCATCGCCCACCGTCTGACCACGGTCAAAAACGCCGATCGCATCCTCGTTCTGACAGAGCAGGGCGTTGAGGAATCGGGCACGCACAAGGAGCTGCTCCAAAAGGGCGGCATCTACAGCGAGCTATACAAAATGTATTCAGAAACCTAAAGGGAGTATCTTATGGAAAAGCTTCAACTGCTTGCCCACGGGGTAAGCGAGATACACTTTGAAAACAAACAGACCCCGGGCGCGAAAATGCAGCTGTCTCACCGCTTCGCCTACAACGTCGGCTACAGCAAGGACAAGACCTGTCGCGCACAGCTGGAGGTCTCGGTCAGCGACAAGGAGCGCCCCGACCTTTTTACGATCAAGGCGGTGCTTTTCGGCCTCTTCCGCTACGACCCGTCGCTCTCGCGTGAAGAGATCCATAAATCGACCTTCCGCGAGCTTTATCCCTACGCGCGCGCCCTCATTACGACAGTCAGCGCAAACACGGGGCTCCCGCCCGTCTACCTTGCAAGTGTGGATATCGACACGCAAAGCGTCTACCGCGTCGAGATGGATCCGCGCGGCAGACCCGCCGAGGAATAAAAAAGAAGAAACTCCCGCGGGAGTTTCTTCTTTTTTATTGATTTTTCACTTTTTCTATGTTATACTGAATTTTGGAAAGACAAAAACAAAAAAGGACTCAAAAGAGTCCTTTGGAGCTGGTGGCCGGATTTGAACCGGCGACCTGCTGATTACGAATCAGCTGCTCTACCACTGAGCCACACCAGCACACACGCATTGTATTATAACACTATATTTTCGATTTGTCAAGGGGATTTTTAAAAAAATGGATTTATGTAATCCTGCCGTCATCAAAGAGGTGATGAACGACGCAGGCGTCACCTTCCAAAAGAAGTTCGGGCAGAACTTTCTGATCAATAAAAGCGTGCCCGAGCGCATTGCAGAGATGTGCGCCGACGACCCCGATTCCCTGATCCTTGAGATCGGACCCGGCATCGGCTGCCTCACGCGGGAGCTTGCTCTGCGCTACGGTGCGGTCGCGGCGGTCGAGATCGACACGGGGCTTTTGCCGATCCTCGAGCGTACCCTTGCCGACCTTCCGAACGTCAGCGTCACAAACGCCGACGTGATGGAGCTGGACCTTCCTCGTTTCCTGTCCGAGAGGGCAGGGGAGCGCAGCGTTTCAGTCGCCGCCAATCTTCCGTATTACATCACCACCCCGATCCTGATGAAGCTGCTTGAATCGGGCATCCGCTTCAAGAGCATCACGGTCATGGTGCAGGCAGAGGTTGCCGCGCGTCTGTGTGCCAAGGCAGGGAGCGCCGACTACGGCGCGATCACCGCAGTGCTTGGCTACTACGGTAGCGTGCGCCGTCTGTTCACCGTCCCTGCGGGCTGCTTTTTGCCCGCTCCAAAGGTCGACTCCGCTGTCGTACGCATCGACCTTTACGAGCGCCTACCGTTTGAGCTGAAGGATACTGCCCTTTATTTCGGTCTGATCCGCGCCGCCTTCGGTCAACGGCGTAAGACCTTGCAAAACGCCGTTAACGCCGCCTATCCGCATCTGTCAAAGCAAAGAATTGCCGATGCCCTCGTCGCCATCGGTCAGCCCGCCACCGTCCGCGGAGAGCGGCTCTCAAGTGCCGACTTCGCAAGCCTTGCAAATCAACTCGTTTAATTACTTTAGTAAGGAGCAAATATATGAACGACTTCGAAAATCCGCGTGCCCTGCACGAGGGCAGACTTTCTCCCCGCGCCTATTATATCCCCCACGCAGACACGGCATCGGCACTTCGTGGCGTGCGCGATCTTTCGCCCTATTACGTCTCGCTCAACGGGAATTGGCAGTTTTCCTACTACAACCGTTTTTCCGACGTGCCGGAGGATATCGCCGAATATGAGTATGACGAAGCAGATACTCTGCCCGTTCCCTCGAATTGGCAGATGTACGGCTACGACGTGCCGCAGTACGTCAACGTCACCTACCCGATTCCGCTGAATCCGCCCTACGTCCCTGCCGAGAATCCGTGCGGGGTCTATAAAACGAGCTTCACGCTCCCGGACGTTTTCGACGGGCGTGACACCCATATCGTGCTGGAGGGTGTCGATTCCTTCTACTACCTTTACCTCAACGGTCGGCGCGTCGGCTTCTCGAAGGTGCCGCACCTGCCCTCTGCCTTCGATCTCACCCCCTATCTTGTGAAGGGTGAAAACCGCCTCGCGGTCGTCGTCCTCAAATGGTCGGACGGCACCTATCTTGAGGATCAGGATTATATTCGCGTTTCGGGCATCTTCCGCGACGTCTATCTGCTCTCCCGCGCCACCTCGCGCGTGGAGGATATTGAGATCCGAGCAGGGCTTACGAACAACTACCGCGACGGCGAGCTTTCGGTCAAGCTCACGAAAAAGGGCGACCCGAAGGTGAAAATGAGCCTTTTGTCCCCCGCGGGCGATACGCTCCTTTCCTCTGACGGAGACAGTCTTACCGCTACGCTTTCCGACGTTCTTGCTTGGAGCGCGGAGAAGCCGAACCTTTATACGCTCGTGATCGAGAGCGACGGCGAGGTCATCACGCAGAGCGTCGGCTTCCGTACCGTCGAGATCTCCTCGAAGCAGGAGCTTCTCATCAACGGCGTCTCGGTAAAGATCAAGGGCGTCAACCGCCACGATACGCATCCGCTTCTCGGTCACGTCACTCCGCTCGACTTCATCGAAAAAGAACTGAAGCTGATGAAGCGCCTCAACATCAACACCATCCGCACCTCGCATTATCCGAACACCTCGGAATTTCTCAATCTTTGCGACCGCCTCGGCTTCTACGTCGTCGCGGAGGCAGACGTTGAGACCCACGGTTTCGTTTACTACCGAAAGGATAAAGGATACGATCCCTTCGATTCCCGCATCCCCTCGGACGATCCGCAGTTTGCCGATGCACTGATGGATCGCATCGTACGCCTCGTGGAGCGCGATAAGAACCATCCTTCGGTCTTTATGTGGTCGATGGGCAACGAATCTGACTACGGCAACAACTTCATTGCAATGGGCAAATGGACGAAGGCACGCGACAACACCCGCCTCGTTCACTACGAGCGCTCGCTTGAGGCGTATCAGGTAGATCCCGCCCTCGACGTCTTTGACGTGATCAGCACGATGTATACCTCGGTCGAGGCACTCGAGGCGTGGTGTAACGGAAAGGGAAACGTTCCCGACTTCTTCAAGCTCTCGAAAAAGCCCTTCTTCCTCTGCGAATACGCGCACGCAATGGGTATGGGGCCCGGCGGTCTTTCGGATTATATAGATCTTTTCTACAAGTATCCGCGTCTGATCGGCGGCTGTATCTGGGAATGGGCTGACCACTCCTGCGTGATCGAAAACGAGGCAGGCGTCAAGAATTACGGCTACGGCGGCGACTTCGGCGAAAAGTACGATTTCGGCAACTTCTGTGCCGACGGGCTCGTGTTCCCCGACCGTACCCCCTCCTCGGGTGCGCTTGAGGCGAAGGCGGTCTATCAGCCGCTCTCGGCAACGCTCAACCCCGACGGCAGCGTTACCCTCGAGAATCGCTTCGATTTCACCGACCTCTCGGAATACGATCTCGTCTATTGGGTCGAGGCCGACGGTAAGCTGATCGGTGAGCGCACGCGCACCTCGCTTCGCGTCGCCCCCCACCGCCGTAAGACGATCCGTCCCGCATATACCCTTCCCGCGGCAGTCCGCCACGGCGCACACCTGAACCTTGTTCTGGTTTCGAGAAGCGATACCGCGTACGCCGAAAGCGGCTATGAGATCGCACGCGTACAGCTCGATCTGCCCACCCTCGCCGACCACGCGTTCACCGTGCCCTGCCGTACGAAGTCACTCGCCTTTGAAGACGCCAAGCGATTCGTCACCGTCACGGGCTACGATTTCCGCTACGTCTTTGATAAGGAAGGCGGCTCCTTCACCGCCCTTGAGAAAAACGGCGTCAATATTCTTGCCGCTCCCACCGATATCTCCGCACGCCGCTCGAATATGGATAACTTCCGTAATGAGAAGAAAAAGTGGTACATTCCGCAGGATCCTCAGATGAAGTATAATATCTTCGAGCTGTCCGCTCTGCGTCTGCCCGAGGTCGCGGTCGAAAAGGACGGCGACGCCGTCGTGATCAGCGCGCGCGGTGCGCTGACCGCCTTCGGTATGCGCAACCCCGTCGATGATCTCTCGCTCGTCTTCCGCATTACGCCCGACGGCGTGATCGCCGCGAAGATCGGCGGCAAGCTCTCCGAAAAATACGATTATCTGCCGCGCTTCGGTATGGAATTTACTCTCGCAAACGATACCGATACCGTTACCTATTATGGCAGAGGTCCCGAGGAGAATACCGTTGACTGCAAGGCGCATGCAACCGTCGACCTTTACGAAACGACGGTACAGGATATGCACGTCCCCTATCTGATGCCGCAGGATTGCGGCAACCGCACCGATACCGAGTGGGTCGCCCTCACCGATATCCTCGGTCGCGGTCTTGCCGTCATCGCCGACACGAAATTCGAGTTTATGGCATCGAAATACAGTGCCTACGATATGGAGCAGGCACGCCATCAGTGGGATCTCGTCGCGGACGATAAGACCTATCTGCGCATCGACTACAAGACCACGGGTACGGGTAGCGGCAGCTGCGGTCCCGTCGTCTCCGAAAAGTACCGCATGAACGATCAGGAGTTCTCCTACTCCTTCCGCTTCCTGCCGATCATCCTCGGCGGTAAGGCATCCGACTATTTTGCATAAGAAAAAGAGCTTCCCTCGGGAAGCTCTTTTTCTTATGCCCGCTTCTTGGCGCGGCGCTCAAGCAGCCAAACCGTAAAATAGCTTGCTACGGCACCGATCGCGATATAAACGAGGATCTGTACGTAAGCGAGGATCATATCGAAAACGTCAGCGGCGTAAACGATGCCGAGATTCGTGCGCACGGCGTCGATCACGCTCAGCGTCTTCATCACAAGCTTATAGATGAGGTTGCCGAGCGAAAAGACGAGGATCGCGCAGAAAATACGGCAAGAGAAGCTGCGCTTGATCGGCGGCGGATCCTCTGCTCGCAAAAAGAGGAGATACAGAAGGAAAAACGCAACGGAAAAAATGACCGATTGGATCGCTCCGTTGATCAGCCCCGTCAGAATCAGCACGCCCGTATCCGTCAGGTTCAGCTGCCAGAGATAGATCGCGATATTTGAAAGAAAAAGCAAAAGAACGGTCACCCCGAGCATCGAAAGCCCCGAAAGAAATCCCCGCCGTGACGCGGCGTAAAGGCAGGCACCCATCGCAACAAAGGTAAAAAGCGTAGCAAAAAGCTCCGCTAAGACCGCGAAGACGATCGCCCAGCGGCTGAAGACCCCTGCCGAGGAATCGTAAAGCGGTGCGATCAGGGATGAGACCGTCTGCACGCCGAACAGAAGGAGCAGTACGGGTAAAAAATGAAAAAGAAAACGCAAGCATTTATTGTTTGCCATCATAACCTCACAGTAGCATAGTTTCACACCCGCAATTTTATCATATTCGGGGCGCCTTGTCAACCGCACGGGGAAGAAAAGTCGAAGTCGGGTATTTTGGGGCGGATGCGCGCATATTCTGTAAAAGAATATGAGGAGGTTTTTTATGCTTTCAATCGATCAAAATGCGGAGCTGCTTGATTTTTGTGAGCCGCTGACGCACGCCGCCATGACGGAGTATCTTGCGATCCTTTCTGCCCGCTACGGGATCCTCACGGTCAGCACGCTCGCCCAATCGATCCTGTCGCGCTCGATTCCGCTTCTGCGCCTCGGCACGGGGGATAAAAGTATTCTTTACGTCGGCGCACACCACGGCAGCGAATGGCTGACCTCTGTGCTTCTTTTGCGCTTTGTCAACGACCTTTGTAGCTGCCACGCCGCAAATAAGCCGAGCGAGGGGCTATTGCTTTCCTATCTTTTAAGCACGCGCAGTATCTATATTCTGCCAATGCTCAATCCCGACGGTGTCGATCTTTCGATAGGCGGGGCAGAGGACTCGCTTTTGCGTGAGCGGCAGATCCGTCAAAACGGCGGCTCTGAGGATTTCACCCATTGGCAGGCGAATGCGCGCGGGGTAGATCTCAACCACAATTACAACGTCGGCTTTCTTTCCTATAAGAAATGGGAGCGCGAAAACGCGATCACGGCAGGGCGCACGCGTTACAGCGGCGAATGCCCCGAATCCGAACCCGAGAGTGCCGCGCTTGCCGCGCTGATCCGCACGCTCTCCCCGACGCTCGTTCTCACGCTTCACACGCAGGGGGAGGAGATCTATTACGGAGGACGGGAGGGAAGTGCCTCGCATAAGCTTGCGGAGCAGCTTTCTCGTCTTTCGGGCTACCGCACGGCACGCGCGGAAGGTCCTGCGGCATACGGCGGGCTTACCGATTGGCTCAGCAATGAAATGAATATCCCCGCCTGTACGCTGGAATGCGGCAGCGGCGAAAATCCCCTTCCGCTATCCGATTACTCCGCGATCTACGCAGGTCTTCGCCGTGCGCTTTTCATAGCGCCGACTCTCTTATAATTAAGGAGGCAATATGTCTGACTGTAATACGGGCGACTTCCGAGAAAAGGAGGTCGTCAATCTCTGCGACGGACGTCTGCTCGGCTTCGTTTCCGAGGTCGAGTTTGACGTCGTCGACGGTCGTATCACCGCCATCGTTGTTCCGGGACGCGGCGGCTTCTTTGGCATCGGTGGGGAGGACGATCTCGTTATCCCGTGGTGCAAGATCCAGAAGATCGGAGAGGACGTGATCCTCGTAAACGCAGAGGGGTGCTGTCCGCCGAGAAGGGAAAACGGCAAGAAAAGACTCTGAAATATGTAAATTTTTTATGAATGAAACAAAAAGCACTTGCAATCGTAGGAGTAATATGATATTATAATCCGTGGCCGCCAAAAACGGCACGAAAAATTCTCACACATTATGTGTGTGTCGCGGGTGCCCTTGAGCAGGGGTTGCGATACTGTATCGTAATGTGGCGGAACAACCAAAAGGAGGACATAAAATTATGTTCGGAGTATCAATCAAACAATTGCTCGAAGCCGGTGTTCATTTTGGACACCCCACCAAGAAGTGGAACCCGAAGATGGCTGAATACATCTTCACCATGCGTAACGGGATCCACATCATCGACCTGCAGAAGACCGTAAAGAAGTTCGAGGAAGCCTTCAACTTCGTCAGCAGCCTCGCTGCTGAGGGCGGCACCGTTCTGTTCGTCGGTACCAAGAAGCAGGCAGCCGACACCATTAAGGAAGAGGCTCAGAGATGCGGTATGTACTACGTTAACGTACGTTGGCCCGGCGGTATGCTGACCAACTTCAAGACCATCCGCAAGAGCATCGCTCGCCTGAAGGATCTTGAGAAGATGCAGGAAGACGGCACCTTCAACCTCCTCACCAAGAAAGAGGTTGCAAAGCTCGTTAAGGAAATGGAAGACCTCGAGAAGAACTACGGCGGTATCAAGACGATGGAGACCCTGCCCTCCGCACTCTTCGTTGTTGACACCCGCAAGGAAAGAATCGCCGTTCTCGAAGCAAAGAAGCTCGGCATTCCGGTCATCGCGATCGTTGACACCAACTGCGATCCCGACGATGCTGACTATATCATTCCCGGTAACGATGACGCGATCCGCGCAATCAAGCTGATCGGCGGCGCACTTGCTGACGCTGTGATCGAGGCAAAGGGCGGCGAGATCCTCGTTGATACCGCTGCAGAGGCTGCAGAGGCACCCGCTGAGGCAGCTGAGGAAGCAGCAGACGCTGAATAAGCTGAATAAGAGAAATTAAGGAGTAAAGAAAATGGCATTTACCGCTAAAGACGTTGCTGAGTTGAGAAAGCAGACCGGTTGCGGCATGATGGACTGCAAAAGAGCACTGACCGATGCCAACGGCAACCTGGAAGAGGCTGTCAAGATCCTTCGTGAGAAGGGTATGGCGGCAACCGCTAAGAAGGCAAGCAGAATCGCTGCCGAGGGTCTTGTTGACATCCTGAAGGATGGCGACGTGACCGCAATCATTGAAGTAAACTCCGAGACCGACTTCGTTGCAAAGAACGACACCTTCAAGGCATTCGTTCAGGGCATTCTGAAGACCGTGATCGCAACCCGTCCCGCAAGCGTTGAGGAGCTTCTGACGAAGAAGTTCGCTGACAGCGACGATACCGTTGAGGCAGAGCTTCAGTCGAAGACCTTCACCATCGGTGAGAAGCTGAGCATCCGCCGCTTCGCGATCGTTGACGGCGTGACCAGCACCTACATTCACGGCACGGGTGCTACGGGTGTCGTCGTTAGCTTCGATGCTGACGATGCTGCCGCAAACAACGCAGGCTTCGCTGAGTTCGCAAAGAATATCGCACTGCAGCTCGCTGCATTCCCGATCGCTTACGTCTCGAAGGAGGATGTTCCCGCATCCGTGATCGAGGAGGAGAAGGCGATCCTCGTCAAGCAGATGGAGCAGGATCCCAAGTTTGCCAACAAGCCCGCAAAGGTGCTTGAGGGTATCGTAGCTGGTAAGCTCGGTAAGTACTACGAGCAGAACTGCTTGCTCGAGCAGGCGTACGTAAAGGATGACTCGATGAAGGTCAGCAAGTACGTTGCCGAGAGCGCAAAGGCATTCGGTGGCAACATCACCGTTAAGTCCTTCGTTCGCTACGACAAGGGCGAGGGTCTCGAAAAGCGTGAGGAAAACTTCGCTGAAGAGATCGCAAAGATGGTAAGCAAGCAGTAAAAAAGCATCGGGTGTCCCGAGCGGACACCCACAAAAAACCAAATATTCTTATCAAGAGTGGCGGAGGGACAGGCCCTATGAAGCCCGGCAACCAGCAAAGCATGGTGCCAAATCCTGCGAGATGAGAAAACCGAAGGGGCTGCCTCAGATCGTATTGAGACAGCCCCTTCTTTTTGAAAGGAAAAAGCAATGAGCAGAATGTTATTTACCTCGGAATCGGTCACGGAGGGACATCCCGATAAGATCTGTGACAAGATCTCCGATGCGATCCTCGACGCAATGCTGAAGGAGGATCCGATGTCCCGCGTCGCGTGCGAGACCTTCGCAACCACGGGCATCGTCACGGTTATGGGCGAGATCACGACCAAGGCACAGGTGGACATCCCCTCGATCGTCCGCCGCACGGTCTGTGAGATCGGATACGATAAGGGTGAGTACGGCTTCGACGGCAACACCTGCGCCGTGATGACCTCGATCCACGAGCAGTCGCCCGATATCGCACTCGGCGTTGACCGCTGTGCGGAGGCAAAGTCGGGCGAAATGACCGACGACCTCGACACGGGTGCGGGTGACCAGGGTCTGATGTTCGGCTATGCCTGCAACGAGACCGAGGAGCTGATGCCCCTGCCGATCTCGCTTGCGCATAAGCTCGCAAAGCGCTTGACCGAGGTGCGTAAGAACGGTACGCTTGACTACCTGCGCCCCGACGGAAAAACGCAGGTCACCGTGGTATACGAGGACGGCCGCCCTGTCAAGGTAGACTCCGTCGTCGTTTCCTCTCAGCACAGTGAGTCGGTCAGCACGGAAACCATCCGCGCCGACGTCATCCGTGAGGTTATCACTCCCGTGATCCCCGCCGAGCTGATCGACGGTGACACCAAGATCTACGTCAATCCTACGGGTCGCTTCGTTCAGGGCGGTCCTGCGGGTGATACGGGTCTTACGGGTCGTAAGATCATCGTTGATACCTACGGCGGATATTCGCGTCACGGCGGCGGTGCCTTTTCGGGCAAGGATCCGACGAAGGTCGACCGCTCCGCATCCTACGCCGCACGCTATGCCGCAAAGAATATTGTCAAAAGCGGTGCCGCCGATAAATGTGAGGTACAGATTGCCTACGCCATCGGTGTTGCACGTCCCGTTTCGGTTATGGTCGATACCTTCGGGACGGGAAGGGTCGCCGACGACGTGATCGCAGGTACCCTTGCAGAGCTTCTTGATCTGCGCCCTGCCGCGATCATCAAGCGCTTTGATCTTCGCCGCCCGATCTACAAGGATTTCGCCGCTTACGGTCATATGGGGCGTGAGGATCTTGACGCACCGTGGGAGCGCACCGATCTTGCCGCCGCACTGAAGGAGGCACTCGGTCTGTAACCCCCCCTGCATTCACCGCATATTCTTACATAAAGGCGGTGATTCGGTGCTGATTATTTTATCTGCTTTTGCGGTCTACGGCTTTTTTATGCTGCTTTTTGAGTGGCTTTTGCCGCACCGCAAGGATTCGCCGCCCGTTTTTCTCTGCCGTGATGAGGCAGAGGCAAAGCGGGCGCTTGCGGTATCAAAGGAGATACCGATCTATATTCTGTACGAAGGGAGAGATGCCGAAAATGGCAACGAGCGAGACACTCACGGGGACGGTTGAGACCGTCATTTATCAGAACCCCGCCAATGATTACGCGGTCATAGAGCTTGTGACCGACGTCGGTGAGCTGATCACGGCAGTCGGTATCCTCCCCTTCGTCGCAGAGGGGGAAAGCCTGCATTTGCACGGCAAATGGGGACACCACCCCGATTACGGTCAACAGTTCACGGTTGAGAGCTTTGAAAAATTTCTCCCGACTGGCTGTGACGATATTTTGCGTTACCTCTCCTCGCGCGTGGTGAAGGGGATCGGTCCCGTTACCGCACTGAAGATCGTCAACCGCTTCAAGGAGGATTCCTTTGACGTGATCGAGAATCATCCCGAGTGGCTTGCCGATATCCCGGGAATCTCTATGAAAAAGGCGCGTGAGATCTCGATCTCCTTCAGCGAGCAAAACGGAATGCGCACGCTGATGATGCTCGCGGGGGAATATTTCAGCACGGCGACGCTCGTTCGCATCTACAAGCAGTGGGGGAGTGAGGCGCTCGCGCGTCTGCAGGACAACCCCTACGACCTTTGCCGCTTTTTCTACGGCATCAGCTTTGAGCGGGCGGATGCAATGGCACTCTCGCTTGGCGGCGCACGCGATTCGTATAAGCGCATCGTCAGCGGAATGCAGTACGTTTTGCACTACAACGCGCAAAACAACGGCCACGTCTGTCTGCCGTGTGAAAAGCTGATCGAGGGCGCGGCGAGCATTCTTGAAATTGAAAAAAATGCAGTCGAGGACGCGCTTTTACGCGCCCTTGACGAGAAAAAGCTATTGATTGAAAAGCAGGGCGAGCATCGCTTGGTCTATCTGCCGCAGATGCTGGACGCCGAAAGCTACGTGGCAAGCAAGCTGCATCTGCTCGCCGATCACTGCGCCGTCTTCTCGCGTGAGGACGTCGAGCGCTGTATCGAGCGTACCGAGCATGAATACGGTATGCGCTACGCCGAGGGGCAGCGTGCCGCCATCTACGAGGCGATGCGCGGCGGCGTGACCGTTCTGACGGGCGGTCCGGGTACGGGAAAAACGACGGTGATCCGCGCGCTTCATACCATTTTCACCGATATGGGAATGGAGGTCGCGCTCTGCGCCCCCACGGGTCGCGCCGCCAAACGGATGTCGGAGGCGACCGCCAACAAGGCGCGCACCGTCCACCGTCTGCTTGAAATGGAGCGCTCCGATACCCTCACCCCCGTATTCGGCCGCAATGAGAAGAACCCGCTTGAGGAGGACGTGCTGATCGTTGACGAGGCGTCGATGATCGATCTGCCGCTGATGGATGCGCTTCTGCGTGCGATGCGCCGTGGCACGCGCCTGATCCTGATCGGCGACACCGACCAGCTGCCTGCGGTCGGGGCAGGTAATATTCTCGGTGATATCGTCGCCGCAAAATGCTTCCCGACGGTACGCCTCAGCGAGATCTTCCGACAGGCGGATGGCAGTCGCATCGTCACGAACGCCCACCGCATCAACCGCGGCGAGGTGCCCGAATACAATGCGGACGGCGGCGATTTCTTCTTCGTCGGTGCGGAGGAGTCACATATCTCCGACACGGTTGCAGACCTGATATCTCGCCGCTTACCGAACGCATACGGCGAATCGATCAGGGAAAGGATCCAGGTCATCACCCCCTCGCGTAAGGGCGCGGCAGGCACGGAAAGCCTTAACCGTATTTTACAAAGAACACTCAACCCGAAGCATCCGCGCAAAAAGGAGATCATCTTCCGCGACGCCGTGTTCCGTGAGGGCGACCGCGTGATGCAGATTCGGAACAATTACGATATTGAATGGAAGAAAAAGGGGAAGGACAGCGACGGTCGCGGCATCTTCAACGGCGACATCGGTATTCTGCACGCCATCAACGAAAAAGAGGAAACGATGACGCTCGTCTTTGACGATCGCGTGGCGGAATACGATTTTTCCTTGCTTGAGGAGCTGGAGCACGCCTACGCCATCACGGTGCATAAAAGTCAGGGCAGTGAATATCCCGTAGTCCTTTTTCCGTCTTATTACTGCGCGCCGATGCTGATGTCGCGCAACCTTCTGTATACCGCGGTCACACGTGCGCGTGAAATGGTCATTCTCGTCGGTCGGCGCGACGCCGTCGACAGAATGCTCGCGAATAACAGAGAGGTTCTGCGCTATACGGGGCTTTCTGCGCGCCTCAACAAAAATCTCTAAATCCGCTTGCAATTGAGCAAAGGATGGTGTATAATAGTAAGGAACCCCTATTGGCAAGGAGTACGAGAATGGCGAAAGATCTGGGAATAGACCTCGGCAGCTCGAATATCGTGGTCAGCGCGGCGGATGAAGGTATCCTTCTGCGTGAGCCTGCGATCGCCGCTGTCGACCGCTCTGACGGCACGCTCCATAAGATCGGTTCACAGGCAGAGAGTATAGAGACCTCGAAAGCCGGTGAATATTCTTTGGCGCGCCTTTTTGGCGGCGGACTTCTTGAAGCACCGGAGGTCACGGAGCAGGTTCTGCGCTGGTGCTATCAAAGCAGCTCGCGTAGCGGCGTCTTTGATTTCCGCGCTCTGCTTGCCATTCCGACCGATCTGTCGGAGGGGGGCGAACGAACGCTTCTCGAGCTATCAGAGCGTGCAGGTGCGGCACAGACCTATCTCGTCTACGCTCCGATCGCCGCGCTCGTCGGCGCGGGCTACGCCCCGACCGCAGGGGCGATCGTCGTTGACTTTGGCACCTCCACGACCGACATTGCCATTCTTGGCGGCGGCAAGCTGATCCTTCGTCATACCTTCCGCCACGCGGGGCAGAGCATTGACGAGGCGATTGCCGACTATCTGCTCAGCCGTCACGGCATCAAGATCGGTCTTCGCACCGCAGAAAAGATCAAATTCAAGATCGCAACGGTCGAGGATCGCAGGGAACAGAAATTCCTTGACGTCCGCGGTCAGCATCTTGCGACGGGCACCGTCCGCACCGTGCGCATCTCCTCGCTTGAAATGCTCACGATTTTAGAGGAGCCGCTTTCGGCATTCTTCAGCGGCCTTTGTCAGATCGTTTCGCGCATTCCGTCCGAATTCGTGAACGAGATCTTCAAAACGGGTATTCTCCTCTCGGGCGGCAGCAGTATGATCGACGGTCTTGCACGCGCCGTTACCTACGTCACGGGCATCCGTGCCACCGTCGTGCAGAATCCGATCGGCGGTGTCGCGATCGGACTTTCCAAGATATTAAAGCAGCTCCCCGCGAGCATTCGCGTCGGGCATGAAAATATTACGAGCCTCTGCCTCTCGGCATACTCCGAAAAGTGAGGAATCAAACATGAAAAAAGCCGATAAAAAACAAATCGCCATCCGCATTATGGCGATCGCGCTCGCAGGCCTTATGGTGGTCAGTGCCGTCTACGTCCTGCTATTGATGCTCTTCGGTTAAACGCGCCCCGTGGGTGACTGTCCTGCAGTCGCCCGCGGGCGTGTGCTTTTTCGCAAATAAAACGGAAAAGGAGTTTTCCTATGAAACGGATCCTTTGGCTGCTTTTGACCGCTTGTATGCTTTTCTCGCCCGTTCTTCTCGGTGTCGGTGCCGAACCCGCCCCCACCGCAGAGGGGACTGTCGATTACAACGCCCTTTACGTCAAGGACGGCTTGCGGGTACATCTCTCCGCGTACGGTGAAAACGACGCGACCGTCACGCTCAACGCAAACGGCGGCGGCACGTGGCAAAGCCGTACGGAGGACGCCACGCTCTATCCCCTCGTTGGAAAAAACGACGGCAGCTTTACGGCAACCGACGGCAGCGTCACAAGCACGGGCTGGCAGTCCACGCAGGGCGGCGGTGTCGGCTTTCATCTGTCTCGTGAATATATCAATCAAAGCGGACATACCGACCACTATATCGACCTTTCCGCCGTGCGCGAACTTCTCGACTTTGACAGCGACTACACCGTCGAGCTCGTCTTTACCCCCGTCGGTATGCAGACGGGCAGTCGCACGACCTCAACCGAAAAATGGGTCTACGGCTTCCTTCAGACGCCGAACCTTCACGTCTACGTCCGCCACGGCTATATGTACGCCGACCCGATCCCCACGAACGATACGATGCCGCTTGACGCGACCTATTGGGGCTATTCGGCTACGGGTACGTTCAGCGGCAGCTGGCTTAAGACCGCACAGGGCAAGGACTTCATCCCCCTGAACCGTCAGACCTCGCTCGTTTTGACCCATCGGATCCAAAACGGTGCCGCCCATATCGACGCAGAGTATGCGGACACGAAGGTCTCCTACAGCTCGATCGCGCAGACCGCAGGCGGCAACAGCGCCCGCGCCATGCAAAATACCCCCGCGAATATTTACGCCCTACGCGTTTACGACCGCGCGCTCAGCACGGCAGAGAAGCTACAAAACCGCTTCGCCGACCTTGCCGCCGCCAATCACCTTACCGTTGACGTAAACGCCTTGCTTGCCTTGCCACAAAGCGTAAGGAGCGTGATCTTTGAAACGATGCAGAGCTACCCCATCCTCGGCGAGGATCCCGCGACCCTTCAGACCGCGTACGATACGGCGTATGCCGAGGCGGTACGCGCGGCAAGCCTCAGCGACCTTCTGCGCTTTGACGGCGTCACCGCACGCACGGACGGCGAAAACGGCGTCCGCACCCTTTGGTCCGTCGATCGGTCGAAGCTCGCAGAGCTTGAAGAAAAATACTGCGTCCGCTACGGCGTTCTGCTCGGCGTCGCCTCTTATCACGGCATCGAATACAACGCCATCGAGGACCTCGCGATCACCTACGATCAAGGCGGCGCACCGATTCCCGTCTCACCCGAATCCGCCGCCGTGCTGGTCTACGACAGTGCGGAAAACGCAAACGCTACTCATCAATTTCTCGTCGAACAGCCCGACGAGGAACGTCTTGCCTTCGCCTACACCGTTCTGTTCGGTGACGCGGGTGACAAGGATCTGCAAAATGCGGCAAAATACAAGGCATCCTATCTCTCCCGCGCCTTTATCACCCTGACCGATAAAGAGAGCGGCGAGGTCACCACGGTCTACGTCGACGGTATCGACAAGACCTACGGAAATGACGGCGCCTTCTCGCTTGAGGCAATCGCAAAGCGCTTGATTTCCTTGCATCCCGATAACCCCAATTTTATTGCCATCGCGGAAAAAGTAAAGCAATACGTGGAGTACAAGGATATGACTGTTTACGAATATTTTGGAAAATGGATCGATCCCAAGACCTGCCCCATTGATTTTGAGCTGACCGCTACCGAGCTGATCGAAAGCCCGAAAGCGGGCGTCCCCGACGTCGTACTCAACTATCTTCTGGTCGACATCGGTGTTCAACACACGAAATTTGCCATGGCGATCGCCTATCCGCTGACGGATACCCCCGTAACGCTCCCCGCTATTATGATGATCCACGGCGGTGCGCAGAATCTTGACAATTACGCCACCTCGATCATCTACGCCGCGCAAAGCGGCTACGTTGCGATCTCGCACGATCAACCCTCCATCACCAATTCAAAGACGGAGATCACAGGTAGCGACGGCGACTATCGCGTGCAGGATAACCGCTTTATCAATTCCAACAACCCGATGGAAAACACCTTGACCGCAAGCACGGTGGCAGGTCTCACCGCCTTCCACATTCTGCAAACGAGCGCCGGTGTCGTCGACGTCGACGGCAACCGCTATGAAAACGTGACTGTTGATCCCGATAAGATCGGCATCACGGGCATCTCCTGGGGCGGCTGGGCGACCGCAATGATGGGCGTTCTGCTCGGCGATCAGGTCACCGCGATCGCACCGAAATACCTCTGCGGCAACAATACGCTCAACTCCTTCAACGGCAGTCTGAACAGCCTTTCGGGAGAAGCGAGGGAGGTCTGGCTCAAATTCTTCGATCCGGGCACCTACGCCGCAGATCTCAAGGCGTATCTCTTGATCGAGGAGGCATCGAAGGACACCTTCGGTTACCCCCCGTCCATCAATAAATTCTATACCGAAGCGGTGAAGGGCAGTTGCCCCGGTGCGTATCTGACGGTCACCCCGAACGATAACCACTATATCACGAACGTCACGGTCTCGGGCGACGTGCATAAGGGTATCCTCGGCGGCACCTATTATTTCTCCCCCAACAGCACGACGCTGCCCGACGGGATCCGTATCGCCCCGAACAACACCGCATACTTCGAGTTCAACCATAACGAGCTGGCATTCTTTGATCACTTCTTAAAGGGCGAAAACTACGCCCCCTCGCTCGTTACGGTCGATTCTGCGGCAAGGCAGGGCGACGGTAGCCTCAAGATCACCTTCACCGTCAAAACCGCGGAAATGGCACCCGAGCTCTCGGGCATCAAGCTCTTTTATTCGCCCTCGGGCGACGCTTGGAATGCGGCAGATAAGGTCTGGTCCCACGTCGCGGCAAGCGAGCTTTCGAGCGACCTTGATCCCGCAAGCGGGCTTTACCTGCA
>JAZSGY010000028.1:0-28956 GCA_045532985.1 Eubacteriales bacterium
GATTTTTTTACGGTCTGTTACAGCCTTGATACCAGCCTCGCTCATATAAACAGCGGTCGATCGTATTTAAAACCACGAGCTTTTTAAGGCTCCAAAGAGGTGCAAGAAGCTCGTCGGGTGCGCCGTCACCGGTCAAACGCCCGATCACGGTGCTTTGCGGCAGACAGGTCAGCTGCTCTGCCACCGTCGTTGCAAACATATCGAGCGACAGAGGCGTATATGCACCGGAAAGATAAAGACTCGCAAGATCGGTATCCTTCAGTACGTAAAGAAGGTGAATCTTCAATTCGTCGGGCATAAGCTCCCCGACCGTCCTCGCACTTTCCAACATCATATCCCGATCCTCCCCGGGGAGTCCGTTGATCAGATGAATGCCGATCCGAATTTTCGGACTTGCGGCACGCAGGGCGTAATACCCTTTGCAAAACGTCTTGAAATCGTGTCCTCTGCGGATCAGCTCCGCCGTTTGATCGTGGACCGTCTGCAGTCCCAGCTCCACGGTGAGATCGGTCTTTTCCGCGCACTGTGCAAGCAGTGAAAGCACCTCGGGGGAAAGCGCGTCCGCACGGGTTGCAATGCTCATTCCGACAGCCCCCGGCAGGACGCGCGTTTCGTCGTAAATACGGCGCAAGCGTTCGATTGGGGCATAGGTATTGGTATGAGCCTGCAGATACGGAATAAAACGTACCGTATCCCATTTTTTGCGCATGCGCTCGCATTGTATGGCATACTGTCGGTCGATCGGTAAAAGCGGCGACTCAGCAAAATCCCCGCTTCCGCGTGCCGAGCAGTAGATACATCCGCCAACGCCGCAGGTGCCGTCGATATTCGGACAGGTCATTCCCGCATCAAGGGTGATCTTCGCCACCTTGCCGCCGTAGGTACGGCGCAAAAAATAGTCGTAGGTATAGTAGCGTTTGTTGCTATCCGAGTAAGGAAAGGGGTTCGTTTCCCTTTGTGTCTTTTTCATTCCGTACCTTCCGTATTCCCGATCGTTAAGGCTTAATTCTCTTTTGGCTTGTCCTTCCCTACCAAAAGCGGCAAAAGCTCAAAGATCGTGCTGATACCGTAAAGCTTTACGCCCTCTTTGGTTTTGATCCGCTTGTTTACGTTTCGCTTCGGGATCACGATCTGGGTAAAGCCGAGGCGCTCCGCCTCCTTCACGCGGTATTCGACGTGCGAAACAGAACGCACCTCCCCCGACAGACCGATCTCACCGATCGCGATCAGCCCCTCGGGCACGACCTTATCCGTGATTCCCGAGATCAATGCCGTCGCAACGGCAAGGTCGGCGGCAGGCTCGTCCAGACGTACGCCGCCCGCTATGTTCAGATAAACGTCGTTTTGAGAAAAACGCAAATTCATTCTCTTCTCAAGCACGGCAAGCAAAAGGCACATACGGTTATAATCAAAGCCGTCCGCCGTTCTGCGGGGGGACGGAAAAACCGTTTGGCTGACAAGCGCCTGGATCTCGGTCAGAAGGGGGCGTGTCCCCTCCATCGTACATCCCGCACAGTTGCCGCTGGTATCCTTCGGCCGTCCCTCAAGCATCATTTGCGAGGGATTTGCGACCTCTGCAAGTCCGATATCGGTCATTTCAAAGACGCCGATCTCGTTGGTTGATCCGTAACGGTTTTTGATCGCTCGAATCAGTCGGTAGCTTTGTCTGCGCTCGCCCTCGAAGTACAATACGGCGTCCACCATATGCTCAAGCACCTTGGGGCCTGAAATACCGCCCTCCTTGTTCACGTGCCCGACGAGGATCACGGCAACGCCCTTCGTCTTTGCAAAGCTGATGAACGCCATCGCGCCTTCCCTGACCTGTGTCAGGCTACCCGCTGCTGACGTGACTCTATCGCTCCATACGGTTTGAATGGAGTCGACGATCACGACGTCAGGATTAACAGAATTGCATTGCTCAAGGATCCCTTCAACGTTCGTTTCCGTCAGCAAAAACAACCCGTCAGCCGAAATGCCGAGGCGCTGTGCGCGGAGCTTCAGCTGACCGCCGGATTCCTCGCCCGACACGTACAGAACGCGTCTGTCCTGTCCAAGTGCGTTCGAGATCTGCATCAGAAGCGTGGATTTACCGATTCCGGGCTCACCGCTGAGTAAAACGACAGAGCCGCTGACAAGGCCGCCGCCAAGCACGCGGTCAAGCTCTCCCATTCCCGTTGTGGATCGCATATACGTGGGCAGCTCCAGCGCATCGAGCTTTACCGCCTTCGCGGTGTTGCCGCGCGGGCGCAGGCTCGACGTCGGTGCCTCAGCCTCTGGAATACTTTCCTCAAAGGAATTCCAAGCGCCGCACGACGGGCATTTTCCCAGCCACTTAATGCTGCGATATTCACATTCGGTACATACGTAATATGGTTTTTGTGATTTCATATACTCACTCCGCTACATTTGTTCTCTCATTCATAATAGCACAAAAAATGAAAAAACACAACCTTTTTTGATAATCCTCTTGAGACAAAGCCTCACATTCCTCGGGATTTGATAAAAAACCGCACTCGATCAGGATCGCGGGATTCTCGTTGCGGTCAAGCAGATAGAGATTTCTGTCCGCCGCTTTGATCGCTCGGTCGTTGCTGTTCTGTAAGCCCTCGCGAACGCACGTCTGCACCGCCTCTGCAAAACTGCGGCTTTCTTCTCTTTTTTGGGAATACCAGACCTGCAAGCCACTGTACTGTGACATCGTAAAATTATTCATATGAATGCTGACGAAGAGCGCGTCGGGATTCTCGTGCGAGATCTTCAGTCGGTTTTTCAGATCGCAGTTTTTTCGCATACCGTAGATATTTTCCTCCTCGGTATAAAGAAGCTTATCCTCGGTGCGCGTCAGAACCACGTCGCATCCACCCGCGCGAAGGAGTGCGGAGAGAATGCCCACCACCTCAAAATTCAAATCCTTTTCAAGGACGCCCGTAACGCCGACGGCACCGCTATCCTCACCGCCGTGCCCTGCATCCAAAACGACCGTAAATTCCGTGTCCTCGCCATCCTTTGCCGTTGCTATCTCCGTGGTAGGTGTCACCCACGTAAAAAGACGGAGCGCATAGTAAAAGATAAAAGCCGAAAAAAGAAAAAAGGCAGTAAAAAACTTCAGATGCCGCATAAAAACCCCCATATTACTGATAGAACAGTATATGGGGGGTTTGACGGTATTAGACGTTATTTCTGTTTTTTTCGACTCGTGGGATCGAAGAAGAACAGTCGGATATTCTTCACACCAAGCAGATAGGAGAATCCGCAAACGAGGATGGCAGGTGCAGACGTCAGGATATAAGCGACCGTACCGACCAGATACTGATAAGTCCCCGAGGGAATGACCGCCTTCAGGATACCGATATACATCGCCTCGATCAGGCTGATGATAAGGCTCGCGATCCCGTAAAGCCCGTCCGCCCACGCAAAATCAAGGTGTAAAAGCGGATCACCGAAGATAAACCCGATGAGCGTCAAACCTGCCAAAAGCAGATTTGGCAGGTTTGCACACGCGGCAACCTTAAAGCCGTAAAGGCGGTCGAGCGAGGCACGCCCGCCCTCAACCCGCAAAATATCCTTTGCTCCCTGCTCCCACATCATCGTGTAAAGCAAAAAGAGATAAAAGACCGTCGCGCAGATGCTACCGACCAAAAGCAATTTATCGTTTCGCTGTGTGACCGTTGAAATGATCAGGGCAAAGATCGTAATACCGAGCTGGTTGATCATACACCGAACGATCTGGTAGGAATTTTCTTTATAGAATTTGAACATTTTTTTCCCCGTTTCTATCGTAACTTACGCAAGTTCAATGTAAATTCTATATAAATCACCTTAAAATTGCAATAGATTCCTATAAAAATTTACACTTTATACACTTTTAAAAAGCAGAATTTTGTATAATTGAATTGTACATTCTACTGCAAAACGGAGGTGTTCATATGGCGGTTTTGGATCTGAGTCAGGCTTCGATGAGCCAATTCCCACCGATCATCCGCGAATTCGCAACCTACAAAAGTGCGATTGAGGGCTGCTCTACCAAGACGGTATGCGAATACCTCTCGGATCTTCGTACCTTTTTCCGTTTTCTGGAGGCACAGCGGACAGGCGCCCCAACCGATGAAAAAAGCCTGACCGAAATCAACATTTCCGACATCCCCGAAAGCCGCATCCTCGCCGTCCGCCCGGAGGATATTTATTCCTTCATTCTCTTCGCAGGGAACGAACGCCAAAACGGATGGGCGTCACGCGCACGCAAGCTATCGGCTGTAAAGGCGCTATACCGCTATTTATCGGTGAAAAAGCATAGCATTGAGAAGAATCCCACCGCAGATATAGACGCGCCGAAGCGCCGCGCAACGCTGCCGAAATTCCTGACGCTTGAAGAAAGCACGGAGCTTTTAAAGGCGGTAAAAAGCGATACCGATTCCAAGCATACGGTGCGTGATTTTGCCATTCTCGTTCTTTTTCTCAACTGCGGTATGCGTTTATCCGAGCTTGTCGGCATCAATCTCACCGATTTTGACCGCGAGCTTCGCACGCTGCGCATTCGCGGAAAGGGCGCGAAGGAGCGCATGGTCTATCTGAACGATGCCTGCCGCCGCGCCGTCGTTGCGTACATCAACGACAGACAGCTGACAGACCCCGCAAACGTCACGACGACCGCTCTCTTTCTCGGGCGCGGCGGTCAGCGCATCAGCAACAAAACGGTCCAGTGGATCGTTTATAAATATCTTGACCGCGCGGGGCTTGGCGGGCGCGGATTTTCGGTCCACAAGCTCCGTCACACAGCCGCGACCCTGATGTATCGCAACGGAAACGTTGACGTACGAGTGTTGAAGGATATTTTAGGGCACGAGCAGCTCAATACGACCCAGATCTATACCCACGTCAGCGATGAGGGAATGGCGGCAGCGGCAGACGCGAATCCGCTGGCGCGACTGAATTTAGATAAAAAGTAAGCACGTTTTTGTAGCCCCTGCATACACTGTTGTAGGGGTGTTTTATGGATACACGCATCTATTCCGTAGGGAAACGCCGACAGCGTCGCAAGCGCCCTTCACTCGGTCGGTTGCTTTTTGTTTTGCTCGTGATCGCCGTCATGCTTCTTTTGCTTTTGAATTTTGAATTGACGCCACAGCTTTCCGCAATTGCAGAAGCAAGCGTGCGAAACCGTCTGGCACGCACGGTCAGCGAATCCGTGCAGGAAGCGATCGAGGAATACGGATACCGTTACGGCGATCTGATCGATCTTCAGTACAAAGCCGACGGCAGCATCTCTGCGCTGACGGCTAATATGCCCGCCCTGATCGAGCTACGCACAAAGATCGTTCTTTCCCTGCTTCAAAAGATCAAGGACACGCAATATACAGAGATCAAGGTGCCGCTTGGCAATCTTTTCGGCTTTGAGGTTTTATCGGGGCGCGGTCCTGACGTGACGGTGGATCTTTTGCTTGCGGAGGGGCTATCCGCACATATGGAAAGCAGGTTTACGTCCGCCGGGATCAACCAGACCCTACATACCGTGCTTTTCTGCATCAGCATATCGGTTGATCTGATGCTGCCGTCAAAGCACACGCAGTTTTTTCTGACAGAGGGTTTCCCCGTGGCGCAAACGGTTCTTTTGGGTGACGTGCCTGAGGCTTTTACCGAGATCAACCGTCTCACAAGCGATATCACAGAGGAAGAGATCGACGATTTGAACGATTTCGGCGCACACGTAAAATAAAGAACTTGCAAAAACACAAAAAATGTACTATAATGGTCTAAGTACAAAATTACGGAGAAAAAAATGAACGCAACGGTCAAATGTCATACGGATCATATTGATATCAGCGCCCTGAAGGCAGGGGATCTCATCCTGCTTTCGGGAACCGTCTATACGGCACGCGACGCCGTTCACAAGCGCATCGCCGCGCTGATCCGCGAGGGAAAGGAGCTTCCCTTCCCACTTGTTGATTCGGTGATCTATTACGCAGGTCCGACCCCTGCTACGGGCAACCTTGCCATTGGCTCCTGCGGACCGACGACATCCTCCCGTATGGACCCTTACATTCCGTTGTTCTATGAAAACGGAACGCGCATTACCATCGGAAAAGGCGATCGCTCCCCGCAGGTATACGACACAATCAAGCGTTATCGTGGATTATATCTTTGCGCCATCGGCGGCGCGGGCGCCCTTGCCTGTCAAGCAATCAAAAGCGCGGAGGTCGTTGCTTTTCCCGAGCTTGGATGCGAATCCGTAAAAAAACTGCAGATCGAGGATTTTCCCCTTTTCGTCGGTATTGATGCTATGGGAAATTCTATTTTTGGAGATCACGTATGACAGTTGGTGAGAAGCTGAAAAAAGCAAGAAAAGAACAGGGTTTGACGCAAGCCGCACTGTCACAAGGTGTCGTGACGCGCAATATGCTTTCCGAAATTGAAAACGGCGTTGCTTCCCCCTCCATCGCTACCATCAAGGCATTGGCGGCACGTCTTGAGCTTCCGCTCGAGTATTTTTTATCCGAGGATGACGACCTGTTTTTCTTTCAGAAAAAGAACCTGCTTCCACGCTTGAAGCAGTGCGTAGCACAGGGAAATTACAAGGAATGCATCCGTCTTTTCAAGCAATCGGGTTTGAACGTGGACGACGAGCTTGCCTATATGCTCGCCGAATGCCACTACAAGGAGGCCGAAAGGGCGCTGCATAACGGCTCCTTGCGAAGTGCCGCCGCCCATCTTTCAGAGCTTAAAAAATGTACTGAGCTGACCGTTTATTCCACCGCGCATTTTTCAGCCGGGGCGACCGTCCTGTCGGCGATCGTTACAAACGTGCAGTCGCCTCGCTATGAATTTGACCAAAAGGAATACGTCAAGCAAACAAAAACGGCGATTCAGTCCGAGCTTTGCGCTTATCTTCTGGAGGACATCGCCTATCCTTACACCTCTTTACAGTATGCAAAGCATCTTGAGGCGCGCAAGATGATGAAGGAAAACCGCTATGCCGCAGCGCTTTCACTGCTGACCGAGCTTGAGACACAAAAAAGCACCTACGTTGTCAGTGCCTTTTTCCTTTTCCGCCTGTACGCAGATCTTGAGATCGCATACCGTGAGCTCGGAGACTATGAAAACGCCTATAAATACTCCTCAAAGCGATTGGCACAGCTTGCCGCATTTCGCACCTGAATTGATAAAAAAACGCCTTCTAAAGAGGCGTTTTTTTGTGGTAGAAATGCACAATTTTGGGATCTTTTTTTGTTATCTTTCAACAGAGTTAAAAAGTCTTGTTAAAAATTTGTTTTTTTACTTGATTTTCTCTTGATTTGGTGGTATATTATATTTGGTGGAAGATTTGATTTTGCTTCCCAATATTACATTAATAAACAATTATGGAAGGAGAGATTTACTCTTAGATGAGTAGATCGGAATCGACATTGGACAAATATACAAACGTGACCGACAGTCTCCGTTCGCTTCCCTCTGCCGATGAATTGCGCGAGATGCTTGCGGCTCTTGACAATTCAGATGCCAAGGCGCAGATCGAGATCCTCTTTGACGAAAATACATTCGTTGAATTGGGCGCCTTTACAAAGCGTAAGTTTTCGGAGATCTCCGTATCGGACAAAACGGATGAGCTCGAGGGTGTGATCTGCGGCTACGGCGCAATCAACGATCAGTTGGTTTACGCCTTTGCGCAGGACGGAGATCGCATGAAGGGTGCGATCGACGAGATGCACGCTAAAAAGATCTGTGCTCTGTACGACCTTGCTATCAAAAACGGAGCACCCGTCGTCGGCATCTTCAACAGTGCCGGTGCTGACGTATACGAAGGCGTTTCCGCACTTGCCGGCTACGCCAAGATCATGAAGGCGGTGTCTGCCGCATCGGGTGTCGTACCCCAGATCGCATTGGTCAGCGGAAGCTGTATCGGCTCTGCCGCCGCAATTGCAGCTATGTTTGACTTCGTCGTCTATACGAAGGACTCCTCCTTCTACGTCAACGCTCCCGAATTCGCGGGCGAAAACGCTGAGGAAAAGTCCCTCATTACCTTTGAGGCGATCGACAAATACGAGGGTGTTTCCTTCGTCCACCGCCTTTTGAATTATCTCCCCCAGAATGCAGCTGAAGGCGTAGTCCCGCTGGAATCCACGGACAACCTTAACCGTATGCTCGGAAACATCGACTTTGAGGGCGATGCAAGACGCCTGATCGCCGCCATTGCCGATAGCGGTATTTATCTGGAGGTCAATTCGGATTTTGCCCCTGTCGCCTCAACCGCCTTCACCTTCATCGGCGGTATCAAGTGCGGCGTCGTCGCGACGTCATTTGCAGAAAACGAGGGGCGTCTGACTGCTGAAGCCGCAAAGAAGATCGCGAAATTCGTTGATTTCTGCGACGCCTTTGCAGTACCGCTCATCACGCTGGTCGACAGCAACGGTACGGCTATCGTTTCGGAGGGCAAGGACGTTTCCTTCGCCGCAGATCTTGCGAAGCTTGGGCTTGCGTATGCAAAATCCGAAAATCCGAAGATCACCGTCATCGTTGGCAAGGCGATCGGTGCCGCATATACCTTGCTTGGGTCGAAGGCAATCGGCGCTGACGTGACCTATGCGCTTGATTCTGCCGAGATCGGCGCACTTCCTTCCGAAAACGCGGTCGCATTCCTCTGGAACGGTCGCATTACGTTGGATGAGACCCGCGAGGATATCATCGATGAGTGGAAGGCATCGCTGGCTTCCCCCGTTGCGGCAGCATCGCTCGGTGAGATCGATGATATCATCAACATCACGGAGCTGCGCGCGCGTATCTGCTCTGCTCTTATGATGTTGGCCGCTAAGGGCACTGCATCCTTCCGCCGCCACGCCGTGCTTCCGCAGTAACGGAGGAAAAGCTATGAACGTATTTCTTACGGCTAACCAAACGAATCTTCAAGAGCTCTCAACGTCAGAAAGCGTGACGACGGGGCTTCAGATGCTTTTGATGGGGATGGGGGTCGTTTTCGCGGTCCTGATCGTGATCTGTCTGCTTTTGATCATCTTCCGCGGTATGATCCACGGATTTGCCGGCAACGCTCCAAAGGAAACTCCCGTTGCGCCGCAATCGCCCGTCCCCCAAGCATCCCCTACCCCGAGCAGTGATGCAGAGCTGGTCGCAGTGATCACCGCCGCCATCGCCGCCGCAAATGCAGAGAGCGGCGGTAAAGGCTTCCGCGTCGTTTCCTTTAAGCGCATCCACAAAAACCGTCGCTAAAACGATAATTACGAATAGAATGGAGTAAAGACTTATGAAAAAGTATAATATTACCGTCAACGGTACGACTTACGAGGTTCTCGTAGAGGAGGTTGGCTCCTCCGGATTTGTCGCGGCTCCTGCCGCACCTGTAGCACCCGTTGCTCCCGTATCAGCTCCCGTGGCCGCCCCTGCCGCGCCCGCAGCCCCCACGCCTGCTCCCGCAGCACCTGCGGCACCCGCCGGCGGTGTCAGCATCTCGGCTCCTATGCCCGGCACGATCCTTGACGTAAAGGTTACCGTCGGCCAGGCCGTCAAAAAGGGCGACACGATCTGCATTCTTGAGGCGATGAAGATGGAAAATGCAATTCCCGCTCCGCAGGACGGCACCGTAGCATCTATCAACGCTACGAAGGGTGCGTCTGTTTCTGCCGGTGATATTCTTGCAACGCTCAACTGATACCGAAAGGTTGGAAGCCTAAATGCAAGAAATTATTAATGCACTGAAGAATTTCATCAGCGAGACCGGCGTTTCCATGCTGCTTGAGCATAGCGATTGGTGGAAAACGCTCGTTATGTATGCGATCGTGATCGTACTTTTCTATCTTGCGATCGCAAAAAAATACGAGCCGCTGTTGCTTCTGCCGATCGCCTTCGGCATGTTGCTTGCGAACATACCCGGCGCCGATCTTCTGCATATGGAAATTTTCGTTGACGGCTCACACGAGACCGTCGGCGACACGATCCTCGCGGTCTTTCAGAACCCCGAGGGTGTCGGCTTGATCGACGTGCTTTACCTTGGCGTTAAGCTCGGCATTTATCCCTCGCTGATCTTTATCGCCGTTGGCGCGATGACCGACTTTACTCCTCTGATCGCAAACCCCATCGGTCTTTTGATCGGTGCTGCGGCTCAGTTCGGTGTCTTCCTCGCATTTTTCGGGGCACTGCTTCTCGGCTTTAATCCCGCGGAAGCGGCCAGCATCGGCATCATCGGAGGTGCCGACGGACCGACTGCGATCTTCGTTACGAAGGAGCTTGCCGCACACCTGCTTGGTCCGATCGCCATTGCGGCGTACAGCTATATGGCGCTCATTCCGATCATCCAGCCTCCCTTTATGAAGCTGTTGACCACCAAAAAGGAGCGTGCGATCGTGATGACCAACCTTCGTTCGGTCTCTAAATTTGAAAAGGTCGCATTCCCCGTTCTGGTAACGATCGTCGTGCTTTTGATCGTTCCTTCTGCCGCATCTCTGGTGGGATGTCTGATGTTCGGCAACCTCTTGAACGTTTGCGGTGTTACCGACCGCCTTTCGAAGACCGCACAGAACGAGCTTTGTAACATCGTTACGATCCTGCTCGGTATTTCGGTTGGCGCAACGGCAAGTGCTGAGACCTTCCTGGCGCTCGATACGCTTAAGATCATCGCACTCGGTCTTACCGCATTTATTTGCTCGACGGTCGGTGGTCTGCTCTTTGCAAAGCTTCTCTGCTTCCTGACGAAGGGAAAGATCAACCCCCTGATCGGCTCGGCGGGCGTATCTGCCGTTCCGATGGCGGCACGCGTTGCACAGGACGTCGGGCGACGTGAAAATCCCTCGAACTTCCTTTTAATGCACGCGATGGGTCCGAACGTTGCCGGTGTAATCGGCTCTGCCGTAGCGGCAGGCGTTCTTCTGGCGACCTACGCTGCCTGATAAAATATTGTAGAAAGGACAATCGGTTTACGATTTAAAAATATGGCTAAAGTTAGAATTACAGAAACCGTACTGCGTGACTCTCACCAGTCGCTTGCCGCAACCCGTATGACCACTGAGGAAATGATCCCTGCCCTGCGCGATCTTGACGCTGTCGGCTATCATTCTCTTGAGGCTTGGGGCGGTGCTACCTTTGATTCCTGCCTTCGCTTTCTGAATGAGGATCCCTGGAAGCGCTTACGCATCATTCGTGACAACGTAAAGAATACGAAGCTCCAGATGCTTTTCCGCGGTCAGAATATTCTTGGCTACCGTCACTATGCGGACGACGTCGTTGAATATTTCGTACAGAAGTCGATTGCAAACGGTATTGACATCATCCGTATCTTCGACGCGCTGAACGATCCCCGTAACCTGCAGACTGCGATCGACGCTGCAAAGCGTGAAAACGGTCACGTACAGGTCGCATTCAGCTACACGACAAGCCCCGTTCATACCAACGATTCCTTTGCCGCCTTTGCAAAACAGCTTGAAAGCATGGGTGCCGATTCGATCTGTATCAAGGATATGGCGGGTCTGTTGAAGCCCTACGACGCTTTCCAGCTTGTCAAGACGATCAAATCAAACGTTGACATTCCGATCCAGCTTCACACGCACTATACCGCAGGTCTTGCGTCTATGACCATCCTGAAGGCGGTTGAGGCAGGCGTTGACGTTGTAGATACCGCGATCTCTCCCCTTACGATGGGAACCTCTCAGCCCTCTACTGAGGCTGTCGTAGCTACCCTCGCAGGTACGCCCTACGACACGGGGCTTGATCTTGAACAGCTCAACAAGGTCTCCCGCCACTTCGACGGCATTCGCGAACGCTACCTTGCAAGCGGGCTGATCGACCCGAAGGTACTGAAGGTCGACGTGAACGCTCTGCGTTATCAGGTACCCGGCGGTATGCTTTCGAACCTTGTGTCTCAGCTGAAGCAGGCCGGAAAATCCGACCGTTTGGATGACGTGCTGGCAGAGGTTCCGCGCGTGCGTGAGGATGCGGGTTATCCTCCGCTCGTCACTCCGACCTCGCAGATCGTTGGTACGCAGGCTGTTATGATCGTCATTATGGATGAGCGCTATAAGATGGTTACCAAGGAATTCAAAGGACTCGTTCGCGGTGAATACGGAAAGACCCCTGCTGAGATCTCTCCCGAATTCCGCAAAAAGATCCTTGGAGACGTTGAACCGATCGATTGCCGCCCCGCCGACCTTCTTGAACCTGAGATCGACAAGCTCCGCGAGCGTGTTGCGCCCTATGCCGAGCAGGAGGAGGATCTTCTCTCCCTTGCCCTGTTCGAGCAGGTTGCAATCAAATTCTTCGAATGGAGAAAAGCGAAGAAATATAACATTGACAGCCATGCGGATGCCGAAAACGGCATTCATCCCGTCTAATAAAAAAGTCGTATTGCCTTTCGGCAATACGACTTTTTTCATTCATTCAAAACGGTCTTTTGCACCGACTCAAAAATCGGTGGAACATTCTTTTGCTTACGGTATTCTACGGGGGTTACGAGCATTGCCTCGCGAAAGGTTTGCGTAAAATAATCTCTGCCCGAAAAGCCGCTGATCCTTGCGATCTCCTGGATCTGCTTTGCCCCGTCCTCAAGCATCAGCCCGAGCGCATAGTTCAGTCGCACGTCATTCAAATATTCAAGCGGCGTCTGACCCGTACAGATCCTGAAAAGCTTGCCGAAGTAATCATCTGCAAGCGAGACCATTTGGGAGAGATCGGAAAGCCTGATACGCTCTTGAAAGTCACGGTTCAGATGCTCGAGCGCGGGACGCAGGCGCAATACGTTTTTGTATGCATTAGTCCCATTTTGCTGCTGTGCGAAGCTACGCAAAAGCGTCGTCATCATATGTAGTACGATGCCGCGGATACGCAACCGATAGCAGAACTCCTTCTCCATCCATTCGTCCTCAAGCTCATCAAGGGCACGGTGAAGGAAATCTTGAAGCTCTGTTGATAAAACCGGATCGGCTCGCATTTCGCGTGCTGAGCAAACTGAAAGTATATAGAGCAGATCACTGTCAAAGCCACACAGATCATCCATTACAACATTTGAGTCGAACAGCGCGGCTCTCAGCTGCAACGGCTCTCCGTTGTGGCTACACACTGCATACACGCGGTTGTTCGGAACGAAAAAGACGTCCCTTTCTGCGGCAAGAAAGCGCACCGTTCCTATTTGCACGCGTGCCGTTCCGCGCACGATCTCGACCAATACCATCTGATCGGTCAGATGCTGCGGTGTGATGACAACGCCGTCTCCGATTTCCCTGAAAAATGAGAAGAAAAAAGCTCCGTCATTTTTCCTGTTTTGATTCTGCATCCTTTTTTCCATAATGCTCCTTCTTTATAAAAACTGTGCAGCCCGCGGGCTGCACAGTGATTGATCAAAGAATGAAATGCTCGGGCATACCGTTTTTATATGTTAACTCTACCTCGCCTAAGATCAAGGGCAGTACGTACCGCACACCGTCGTCGGTGATATGATTTCCGTCTGCATTGATAAAGGAATCGGGAACGTAGCGGATCATATTGGCGACCTTTGACACGTCGGTGTGTCCGACCTCAATCTGATAGGGATGATCCGATACGCGATCTATCGTCATAACGTGACCGCTGACGCCGCTGACTGCCGCAGATACGGCAGACTGCCCAACCTTTACCGATTCCGAAAGGTCGGTGGCAGATGCAATGTGCGATGCACAGCGCTGTGGCAGATTCAGCTCAATAGAACGAACCTTACAGCCGAATCTTTCCTTGACCGCTGATTCAAGCACGCGTGCGGTACCCGATAAATATCGGTGACCGAAGATATCGACGCTTCCGCTTTGCATCCCTTCCCCAACGTAGCGGCCGTCGGCGAACTGTATTCCCTCGGAAACGGCAACGACGACATTCAGATGAACGGTGAACGCCTTTTCAACCGCGTCTAAAAAGCTGTCCATATCGAAGGTGCGCTCCGGCAGATAAATGAGGTCGGGGGCAACCCCGTTGAGTCTTGGCAATGCGGCGGACATTGTGAGCCACCCCGCATCGCGCCCCATGATCTCAACGACTGTAACGGCACGAGTGGTATAGACCGCACAGTCGCGAATGATCTCCATCATCGTTGTTGCGATATATTTTGCGGCAGAGCCGAATCCGGGGGTATGGTCGGTTCCCGCGAGATCGTTGTCGATCGTTTTCGGTACACCGATAAAGCGCATCTCATAGTCCTGCGTTTTTGCGTAAGCGGTCAGCTTCGCAACGGTGTCCATGGAGTCATTGCCGCCGATATAAAAGAAATAACGGATCTCATATTTACGAAACAGAGCGAAAAGCGATTCATAAAAAGCAATATCGGTAGGATCCGGGAGCTTTTTACGGCAGGAGCCGAGCGCTGCAGCAGGCGTATGCTCAAGCTTGAGGAGTCGCTCTTCATCATCAAATATCTGACCGAGATCGACTAGATTCTCTTTCAAAAAGCCTTCAATTCCGTTTCTCATACCGTAAACAGTCTTGATTTCAGAGGCCTGAAGCGCCCCCCTGATCACACCCGAAAGTGTTGCATTGATAGCGGCGGTCGGTCCGCCCGATTGTCCAACAACGGCATTTCCGCAAAGCATAATGGAGATCCTCTCTGATACTTGATTTTCATATATATTTTACCATATTTCCCTACTCAATGTCAATAAGCGATCGACTTTTCGTTAAAAATCGGGTGCCGTATACCTCGGTTGCCTCGGTAACGATGACGAACGCCTTTTCGTCACAATCGCATATCAGGTCACGCAGTCGATACAGCTCGCGACGACGCACGGTGCAAAGAAGGATCTCCGCCTCCTTTTCCGAAAACCAAAGTCTCCCGTAAAGAACTGTGATACCGCGACCGATCTCACGGCAGATACGCACCGAGATCTCACCTGACCGTTCACTTATGATATAAACCGCCTTCGCGCTGTTTACGCCGCGTTGCGCATAGTCGAGAAAAAGGGAAAAGGAGAGTGCCGTTGCGAGGGAATAAAAAATGCCGCTGATATCCTTACGGGCAAGCGCGCCGATCCCGATGATCACGGCATCCAAAAGCAAAATCCAGCGGCTGATCGAAACAGAGCGTAGCTTTTCGTGCAAAAGCATTGCCAGAAGATCGGTGCCGCCACTTGTAAAGCCGCGTTCAAAAAGCAGTGCGGTAGCACCGCCCAAAAGCACGCCGCCGAAAACGGCACCTAAAAGCGGCTCTGCGACCAGCGGCGGAAAAAAGGATAACAGATCCAAAAAGAGGGAAACAGACAGAGTCCCTGCTACGGAGCGAGACAGAACCCTCCCACCGTACCGACGAAACGCCAAGAAAAATATCGGCAGATTCAAAAGCAAATTCAAAGCCCCAACAGGCAAACGAAAGAGAAAATAAAATATGGAAGAAAGCCCCGAGATCCCGCCGATCACGATTTTACAGGGCAACAAAAAGGAGTGAAAGGCGAGTGCAAATAAAATGCCGCCCGATACCAAGGTGAGAGAATCAAAAAGCAGTCTTTTTGAATGGTTCCTTGCGGTGCCGCTTTTTTCTTTTTTCATAAAAGTCCTCATACTCGTTTGAAATTTTACCGATATTCAGTATGTGAAAGAAGCCCTCAATATATGTGAAAACAGAGGCACGGTATCTCAAGATCCACGCGTGCTCCCACATATCAAGGCAAAAGAGCGCGTGGTAACGAGCGTTGGGTATTTCATATCCTGTCGTCGTATCGATCAGAACTTCTCCGTTATGATCTGCCAAAGCCCAAACGAATCCAGAGCATTGCATCCTCAGCGCATTATCCTTAAATGCATACAAAAATCCGGCGTAGTTTCCAAACCCCTTACAGATCGCTTCGTTGAATTTTCCGCTTGGCATTTCGACCCCGTCATCAAAGGAGCGAAGATTTTTGAAAAAAACCTCGTGGCAGAACACGGTTTTCAAATACTTTCGTATCTCCTCGCGACAGTATGCAGGAATCAAGTTCGGCATTTGTAAAAGTGCTTGTGCGCTGTATCCATCGAAGCCCCCGATGCCGACAGACAGAGCGTTCAGTTGTTCTACCGCCCTGCGGTATTCGTACTCGTAATGAAGATCGAGATCCTCGGCATCCCATAGCGGATAAAATGTTTCACGATCCACAGGCAAACGGATCGGTGTATAAATCTTTCCAATAAAGCCCATCGTCCCCTCCTTTCTATCATTTTATTCAAGGGGAACAGAAAAGACAAAATCCCCGCGCAAATGAAGCGCGGGGATTTATTGAAAATCAGAACAAGCCTGTAATCTTACCGTTGGCATCGACGTCAATACGCTCTGCCGCGGGGGATTTCGGGAGTCCCGGCATCGTCAAAATATCTCCGGTCAGCACAACGATAAAGCCGGCACCTGCAGAGATCTTAACATTTTTAACGGTTACGGTAAAGCCTTCGGGTGCGCCGAGCTTTGTCGGGTCATCTGAAAAGCTGTACTGCGTTTTTGCGATACAAACGGGGCATTTGTCAAAGCCGAGCGAGGAAAGCTTTTCGATCTGCTTTTTTGCAACGGGCATAAACTGTACCCCGTCACCACCGTAAACCTTTTTCACAACGGCCTCGATCTTTTCCTCGATCGTTGTATCAAGATCGTAGGAGAAGGTAAAGTTGCCCTTTTCCTCTTCGCAAAGACGAACGACCTCGCGCGCGAGTGCCTCCCCGCCCTTACCGCCATCCGCCCATACGGTCGACAGGACCGTGTTGACGCCGAGCGCGCGGCATTTATCAATGATAAACTCGATCTCGCGGTCGGTATCGGTCGGGAAACGGTTGACAGCGACCACGCAGGGCAGCTGATATACGTTTTTGACGTTGGAAACGTGACGAAGCAGATTGGGAATACCCTTTTCAAGTGCATCAAGATTCTCACTGTTCAGCTCGGTCTTTGCAAGACCGCCGTGCATCTTAAGCGCACGTACCGTTGCAACCACAACGACGGCATCGGGAGTAAGACCTGCCATTCGGCACTTGATGTCAAGGAACTTTTCAGCACCGAGATCTGCACCGAAGCCTGCTTCCGTGATCGTGTAGTCTCCCATCTTCATCGCCATCTTGGTAGCAATGACGGAGTTACAGCCGTGAGCAATGTTGGCAAACGGACCGCCGTGTACAAATGCGGGAGTCCCCTCCAGGGTCTGTACGAGGTTCGGCTTGATCGCATCCTTGAGAAGTGCGGTCATAGCACCTGCCGCCTTCAGCTCACCGCAGGTAACGGGCTGATCGCCGTAAGTATACGCGACGATCATACGAGAAAGCCGCTCCTTCAAATCGGTGATCGAGGTGGAAAGGCAAAGCACAGCCATGATCTCTGAGGCAACGGTGATATCAAATCCATCCTCACGCGGGACACCGTTTGCTTTTCCGCCCATACCGTCAACAACGAAACGATGCTGACGGTCATTCATATCCACGCAGCGGCGCCAAGTGATCTTGCGCACGTCGATACCGAGTGCATTGCCCTGTTGAATATGGTTATCGAGCATTGCGGCAAGAAGGTTGTTTGCTGCACCGATCGCGTGGAAGTCACCCGTGAAGTGCAGGTTGATATCCTCCATCGGCACGACCTGTGCGTATCCGCCGCCTGCCGCACCGCCCTTGACACCGAAGACGGGACCAAGGGACGGCTCACGAAGGGCAACGGTTACGTCCTTACCAATGCGGCGCAAGCCGTCGGCAAGACCGATCGTCGTCGTGGTCTTCCCTTCGCCCGCAGGGGTCGGCGTAATTGCGGTGACAAGGACCAGTTTCCCATCCTTACGCTCGGTTTCATCAAGCAGGGAGAGGTCTACCTTTGCCTTGTATCTACCGTACTGTTCAATATACTTATCTTCCACGTGTGCAGTTTTTGCGATCTCGCCGATTGGCTTCATCACGGTGGACTGCGCAATTTCGATATCAGATTTGTACCCCATTTTCTTTCATCCTCATTTTTTGAAATACTTTACTGCGGATTCAAACATACGAATGTCGAATTCGCCGGGAACGTTTTTGTAAAGACCGTTGCCGATACGCTCGCTATGACCCATCTTACCAAAGACGCGGCCGTCGGGTGAAGTGATACCCTCGATCGCGTATACGGAGTTGTTGGGGTTGAAGCGGATATCCGAGGTTGCGTCGCCATCAAAATCGACGTACTGCGTTGCGATCTGTCCGTTTTGCGCAAGCATACGCACCGTTTCCTCGGATGCGAGGAAGCGTCCCTCACCGTGCGAGATCGGAACGGTATACACGTCGCCTACGTTTGTCGCCGCAAGCCACGGTGATTTGTTGGAAGCGACGCGAATACGTACCAGCTTCGACTGATGGCGTGCGATCGTATTGAAGGTCAGAGTCGGCGTGTTTTCATCGGCATCAATGATCTTACCGTAAGGAACGAGTCCAAGCTTGATCAGTGCCTGGAAGCCGTTACAGATACCGCACATCAATCCGTCACGGTCGTTGAGGAGGGCATGGACCTGCTCCTTGATCGCCGCGTTACGGAAGAATGCCATAATGAATTTACCCGATCCGTCGGGTTCGTCACCGCCGGAGAAGCCTCCGGGAACGAATACCATCTGCGATGCGGAGAGCTTCTTTGCAAAGCTGTCGACACTGCTTGCGATACCGTCCGCCGTCAGGTTGTTGATCACGAAGATCTCGACCTCAGCGCCTGCATCGCGCATGACCTTTGCGGAATCGAACTCACAGTTCGTGCCGGGGAATACGGGGATCAGCACCTTCGGGCGTGCGATCTTAACAGCGGGTGCTTTTCTTTCGCCTGCCGTATAGGAGAAGGTTTCAAGCTTGAAATCGCCGTCCTTTTCAAGGCAGGGATAAACGCCCTCGAGCTTTCCTTCATAGGCGGCAGAAAGCTGATCCATCGAAAGCTCGGTGCCCTTGTAGGTGATAGCGTTGCGATCAGTTACAAGACCGACGGTCGTACCCTCACTAAGATCAGCATCAACCTCCAGAAGGAATGCACCGTATGCATAACCGAAGATGTCGGACAAAGAAAGTGATCCGTCATAATCAAAGCCAAATCCGTTACCGATCGCCATCTTGTAGATCGCCTCGGCAATACCGCCGTAAGTAGGCGTATACGCAGCGTAGACCTTACCTGCACGCATCAGATCGGTTACCTGCTTGTAAACGGCGAGCAAGGATTCGGTCTTCGGCAGTTGATCTTCATCATACTCGGGCGCGAGAAGGATCACCTTGTGTCCTGCAGCCTTGAATTCGGGCGTGATAACGTCATCGGTCTTACCAGTCGTTACAGCAAAGGAAACGAGGGTCGGAGGAACGTCGAGATCCTCGAAGGAGCCACTCATAGAATCCTTACCGCCGATGGCGGCGATCTTCAGATTCATCTGTGCCTTAAATGCGCCGAGCAGTGCCGCAAGCCGCTTACCCCAACGCTTTGCATCCTTGCTAGGCTTTTCGAAGTATTCCTGGAAGGTCAGGTACACGTCTTCAAAGGAGGCACCGGCCGCAATCAGCTTCGAAACGCTCTCGATGACCGCAAGATACGCACCGTGATACGGGCTCTTTTCGGTGATAAAGGGGTTGTAGCCCCAGGACATAAAGGAACAGGTATCGGTGTGCTTTTGTTCAACCGAGATCTTCTGTACCATTGCCTGAATCGGCGTCAACTGCTTCTTGCCGCCGAAGGGCATCAGCACGGTTCCTGCACCGATCGTCGAGTCAAAGCGCTCCGAAAGTCCGCGCTTCGAGCAAACGTTAAGATCGACAACCAACTCCTCATAGCCCTTTTTAAAGTCAGAAACAGCGGGTTTATTGTAAGGCAGAGCTTTTGCAGGAGCGATGTCAATGTGTTTTTCTGCGCCGTTTGAGTTCAGGAATTCGCGAGACAGGTCAACAATCGTCTTGCCGTTCCAATGCATACGCAGGCGCGGCTCCTCGGTAACGTGTGCGACCACGGTTGCCTCAAGATTCTCGGATGCGGCAAGCTCCATGAAGCGGGAAACGTCGCCCGCCTCAACGACGACCGCCATTCTCTCCTGCGATTCACTGATTGCAAGCTCGGTTCCGTCAAGGCCCTCGTACTTCTTCGGTACGGCGTCAAGATTGATATCAAGACCGTCGGCCAGCTCACCGACCGCAACCGAAACGCCGCCCGCGCCGAAGTCGTTGCAACGCTTGATCATACGGCAGGCTTCTCTGTTGCGGAAAAGTCTTTGCAGCTTGCGTTCCTCGGGAGCGTTACCCTTTTGCACCTCAGCACCGCAGGTTTCAAGCGAGGAAAGCGTATGCTTCTTTGAGGATCCCGTTGCGCCGCCGCAACCGTCACGACCCGTGCGGCCGCCGAGAAGAATGACGACGTCGCCGTCCTCGGGACGTTCACGGCGCACGTTTTCAGCGGGAGCGGCGGCGATAACTGCGCCGATCTCCATACGCTTCGCGGCGTATCCGTCGTGAAAGATCTCGTCAACGATGCCCGTTGCAAGACCGATCTGGTTGCCGTAAGAGGAATAACCTGCGGCAGCCGTCTGTACGATCTTTCTCTGCGGGAGCTTTCCCTTGATGGTCTCGGAAACCGGCTTCGTCGGGTCAGCGGCACCTGTTACACGCATTGCCGCATATACGTAAGAGCGTCCCGAAAGCGGGTCACGGATCGCGCCGCCGATACAGGTCGCCGCACCCCCGAAGGGCTCGATCTCGGTCGGATGGTTGTGCGTTTCATTCTTAAAGAGGAGGAGCCACGGCTCTTTGACGCCGTCGACCTCAACCTCCATTTTTACGGTACAAGCGTTGATCTCCTCGGACTCATCCAGCTTGTCAAGAAGGCCTGCCTTTTTAAGATAACGGCCTGCAAGCGTTGCGATATCCATCAGATTCTGCGGCTTGGTGCGTCCAAGCTGCCGGCGTGCATCGAGATACTCAGCGTAGGTCTTTTCGAGAAGCGCATCCTCAAAGTGAACGCTGTCGATCGTCGTTAAAAAGGTGGTATGGCGGCAATGGTCGGACCAATAGGTGTCGATCATACGGATCTCGGTGATCGTGGGATCACGCCGCTCCGTGCGGAAATAGTCGCGGCAGAAGCGAATATCGTCAAGATCCATTGCGAGACCGTAATTCTTAACGAAGTCGGCAAGTCCGTCATCGTTCAGCTCGCAAAAGCCGTCAAGCGTTGCAACGGTCTGTGGGATCTCGTATTTCGTGATCAGCGTCTCGGGCAGATCGAGCGAGGCTTCCCTTGCCTCGACGGGATTGATCACGTACTTTTTGATCTCAGCAAGCTCCGTATCCGACAGATCGCCTGCAAGGGCGTAGACTCTTGCCGTGCGGATCGTGGGGCGCTCGCCGCAGGAAATGATCTGGATGCACTGTGCGGCAGAGTCAGCACGCTGGTCAAACTGTCCCGGCAAATACTCGACGGCGAATACCTTATCGTTACCGACCGACAGCTCCTTGCTGACGATATCAAGCTGCGGCTCGGAAAAAACGGTATGTACCGCATCCTCAAACAGCGCCTTGGAAATGTTTTCTACGTCGTATCTGTTGAATACGCGTACGGAGGTCAGGCTTTTGATCCCGAGCAAATTGCGAAGCTCAGCCAAAAGCGCCTTTGCTTCGTTTGCCAATTCCTCTCTTTTTTCTACAAAGATTCTATATACCATTTGGGAAATCCTTTCAAAGTGGTTTTGCCGACAGCGGCTTAAGCCTTTGCTTTCAAGGCCTTCTGCCCGATGTCGTGGCGGTAATAAGCACCGTCAAAGCTGATATCCGACACGTAAGCGTACGCCGCGTCGATTGCCGATTGCAACGAATTCGCAACGGCAGTTGCCCCAAGCACGCGTCCGCCGTTTGTCAAAAGACGGCCGTCGCGAAGCTCTGCGCCCGCAACGTAGACGGAATCCGCGATCGCATCGGGAATGGTGATCTCAAAGCCCTTTTGATACTGAACGGGATATCCGTTTGAAGCCATAATGACGCAACAGGCGTGCGCATCCTTGAATTTAACCTCGGTCTGTGCGAGTTTTTCCTCCGTGACCGCCTTCATAACCGTCAGAAGATCGCTGTCGAGCAAAGGAAGAACGACCTGCGTTTCAGGATCACCGAAGCGGCAATTGTATTCGATCACCTTCGGTCCCTTTTCGGTCAGCATCAAGCCAAAATAGAGACAGCCCTTGAAGGGGCGTCCCTCCGCCTGCATCGCACGAATTGTAGGAAGAAAGATGGTTTCCATACATTCCTTTGCGATGTCGTCGGTGTAGTAAGGATTCGGTGCGACGGTTCCCATGCCGCCCGTATTCAGACCCGTATCGTTGTCACCGATCCGTTTATGGTCCATCGAGGAGATCATCGGCACGACGGTCTTTCCGTCCGTGAAGGACAAGACCGAGACCTCAGGACCCGTAAGAAATTCCTCGATGACGATATTGTCACCGCTCTTACCAAACATCTTGTCCTGCATCATTGATACGACTGCTGCCTTCGCTTCTTCGAGCGTCGTTGCAATGATAACGCCCTTACCAAGTGCCAGACCGTCCGCCTTGATGACCGTAGGAATCGGCGCGCTATCAAGATAAGCGAGCGCCTTTTCCATATCGTCAAAGACCTCGTATTTTGCGGTGGGGATGCCGTATTTTTTCATCAGGTTCTTGGAAAAGACCTTGCTCCCCTCGATGATCGCCGCATTTGCACGGGGGCCGAAGCAGGGGATACCCGCCGACTCAAGTGCATCGACGCAGCCAAGCACCAACGGATCGTCGGGTGCTACCACGGCATAGTCGATCGCGTTTTCCTTCGCAAAGGCAACGATTGCGTCAAGGTCGGTCGCCTTGATCGCGACACAGGTCGCATCCTTCGCGATGCCGCCGTTACCGGGCAACGCAAAGATCTCACTGACATCCTTGTTCTCTTTGATCTTTTTGATGATGGCGTGCTCTCTGCCGCCACCGCCAACTACTAATATCTTCATATGCTTCACCTTAATGATGGAACAGGCGCATACCGGTAAACGCCATCGTCATACCATACTTGTCGCAGCAGGAGATCACGACGTCATCGCGGATCGATCCGCCGGGCTCTGCGATGTATTTTACACCGCTGCGCTTTGCTCTTTCAATATTATCGTCAAACGGGAAGAATGCATCCGAGCCGAGTGCAACACCGTCGATGCTTGCAAGATACTCCTTGATCTCAGCATCGGTGAGAGGCTCAGGACGGGTCGTAAAGTATTTCTGCCAATTTCCGTCGGCGCAAACGTCCTCTTCATTGCGGTTGATATAGCCGTCGATCACGTTGTCGCGATCGGGGCGACCGAGCGTATCCTTGAAGGGGAGTGCCAGCACCTTTTCATGCTGACGCAAGAACCAGGTGTCCGCCTTCGTTCCCGCAAGGCGCGTGCAGTGAATGCGCGACTGCTGACCCGCACCGACGCCGATCGCCTGCCCGTCAACGGCATAGCAGACCGAATTCGACTGCGTGTACTTCAGCGTGATGAGCGCAATGATCAGATCGCGGACCGCGCTTTCGGGCAGATCCTTGTTCTTCGTAACGATATTTGAAAGCAGGGCACGGTTGATCTCGAAATTGTTTCTTCCCTGCTCGAAGGTGATACCGTAGACCTGCTTATGCTCAATTGCGGCAGGAACGTAATCGGGATCGATCTTGACGACGTTGTAGCTTCCCTTTCTCTTTGCCTTCAGGATCTCAAGTGCCTCAGGCTCATAGCCGGGGGCAATGATACCGTCGGAGACCTCACGCGCGATCATCTTCGCCGTCGTTACGTCACAGACGTCCGAAAGAGCGACCCAGTCGCCAAAGGAACACATTCTGTCGGTGCCTCTTGCTCTTGCATATGCACAAGCGAGGGGAGAGTCATCAAGACCCTCTACATCCTCAACGAAGCACGCCTTTTTGAGCTTTGCAGATAGCGGGATTCCAACCGCTGCCGACGTGGGGCTTACGTGCTTGAAAGAAGTAACTGCGGGAAGTCCGAGTGCCTCCTTCAATTCCTTTACCAGCTGCCAGCTGTTAAAGGCATCCAAAAAGTTGATAAATCCGGGTCTGCCGTTCAAAATTTCGATCGGCAGCTCGCTACCGTCATGCATAAAGATCTTTGCAGGCTTTTGGTTGGGGTTGCAACCGTATTTCAGTTCAAATTCTTTCATCACACAGCTCCTAAATCTTATTTGTTCTTGTTGATCAGGCGGTTTTCTTCCTTACCGCTTGCAAGGTCGGTATAGCGGACGTAAAGAGAGATCTTGTTATCCGCATCAAGCGCATTCCAAAGCGCATCGGTGAAAGCGTCAATATCGTCGGGGATCGCTACGCGCTCAGGCTCACCTTGGAAGGTCGGGATCGGATTGCCGTCGCAGACGTAGGTATGAATGAAATGTCCGAGTCCCGGAAGTGCGGCATAATCAAAGGTGTAGCGATTGCATGCGCTTCCCTCTGCATCCGCGCTCTTCAGGATGCTCATTTCATAGGTAAAATCGCCGTTGCCGAAGGTGATCATGCCGCTGATGCGAGGGGTGAGGTTCGGTGCATCCGGCTCAAAGGCACGTGCATTCAGCGCCTCACGGAAGGAGATCCCCTTCTTCAACCCCTCGTATACCGTATCGGTCTGGTCGCCGTTGGTCACGATCAGCTTGTTCTCAAACTTACGCAACGCTGCGTAAATGATCAGACTCGGATCCTCTACCTTTGATGCATCAAAGGGTTCGGTATAAAGCACGTCGTCGCGCTCACAGAAAACGCGGTTGCGGCTGTTGTTGCTTCTGCCCATAATAAAGTAAGCAGAGCATGCCTTTTTGCCGTCGGCAGTCTTACCGATGACGATTCCGCGACCGACGTAAGAATTTCCGCGGATCAGCTCGGCAATATCGTTGATCTGATAAATGTTCATTGCAGTTACCTCGTTCATTTTAATTCTCTAAAAATGCGGCACAAACCTTTTCAACTGCCGCGGGCAGGATCTTCCACTCAGCCAAACGCATCACGCGCTTCTGAAGCGATTCGGGCGTGTCCTTTTCACGCACGGAGACCGCCTTTTGCAAAATAATTTCGCCTCCGTCGGGGATCTCGTTCACGTAATGAACGGTAGCACCCGTTACCTTTACACCCTTTTCGAGTGCCGCAATATGTACGTTCAGCCCGTAAAAGCCCTGCCCACAAAAGGAGGGGATCAAGGAAGGATGAACGTTCAGAATGCGCTTCGGATAACGTGAGGTAAAATCAGCGCTGAGGATCGACATGAAGCCCGCAAGCACGATGAAATCGATCTGATACTCGGTCAGCTTGCGACGAATGCTCTCCTCAAACTGTGCCTGACCTCCGCACGCCTTTTTGGAAACCGTAACGGCATCAACGCTTGCATGCGCGGCGCGCTCGAGTGCATAGGCGTTGGGATTGCTGGAGATCACCAAAACGATCTCTCCGCTTTTGATGATGCCGCTTTTTTCGGCATCAAGCAGTGCCTGCAGATTGGTTCCGCCGCCCGATACAAGGACGGCAATTCTTGCTTTACGGTTCTGCATTTTATGCTCTCCTTAGCAGATGGTGATCTTCTCTTCCGATTTTACGATCTCGCCGATGACATACGCATCCTCGCCATTTTCCTTCAAAACGGCAAGTGCGCGCTCAGCATCCTCTTTTGCGACCACGATGCTCATACCGACACCCATATTGAAGGTGTTGAACATATCGCGTTCGCTGATGTTACCGACCTTTGCGATCAAGTCAAAGATCGGTAGGATGCGAACGGCAGAGCGGTCGATCCTCGCACCGAATCCGTCGGGAATGCTTCTCGGAATGTTTTCATAGAAGCCGCCGCCCGTGATGTGAGAGATCGCTCTCACCTTTACGGCGTCCACAAGTGCCAAAACAGGCTTTACGTAAATGCGGGTAGGTGTCAGCAGCGTTTCGCCGATTGACTTACCGCCAAGCTCTGCAACAGGGCTCTTAAGGTCAGCCTTCTCTACGTCAAACACTTTGCGAACGAGTGAAAAGCCGTTGGAGTGTACACCGCTGGAGGGCAAAGCGATGATAACGTCGCCCTCACGCATCGTCTTGTTATCAATGATCTTGTTCTTATCAACAACGCCCGTGGAATATCCTGCCAGATCGTATTCGTCGATCGGGTAGAAGCCGGGCATCTCTGCGGTCTCGCCACCGATGAGAGCGGCACCCGATTGCACGCAACCGTCGCAAACGCCCTTTACGATCTCGGCGATCTTCTCGGGGAAGTTTTTACCGCACGCAATATAGTCAAGGAAAAAGAGAGGCTTTGCACCGCAGCAGATGATGTCGTTGACACACATTGCAACACAGTCAATACCGATGGTGTCGTGCTTGTCCATCAGGAAGGCGATCTTCAGCTTGGTGCCGACGCCGTCGGTACCGCTGACAAGGATCGGCTTCTCAATACCTGTCAGATCCAGCTCAAAAAGCCCGCCAAATCCACCAATGTCGGAGCATACGCCCGAGGTCATCGTTCTGGCGATATGCGTCTTCATCAATTCTACCGCACGGTAGCCCGCCGTAATATCAACGCCGGCGGCAGCGTAGCTGTCGGATTTCGAAATGTTATTCATATGTTCTCTCCTCACTTTTTCACGTTTTCGGAAATTTTACTTTGAAATTTATCCTTCTGCTCTCCGCTCGGAACGGGGGTTGGATAGTTTCCGTCAAAGCAGGCGGTGCAGTAGGTATCCTTCGCATCACAGCCCGCGATGCGCTTGATCCCTTCAATACTCAGATAACCAAGGCTATCCGCGCCAACGATCTTCGTGATCTGCTCAACGCCGTAGCGGCAAGCGATCAGATGATCCTTCGAGTCAATGTCGGTGCCGTAATAGCAGGGATTAATGAAGGGCGGGGATGAAATACGCATATGTACTTCCTTCGCCCCCGCGTCACGCAAAAGCTTTACGATACGCGCACAGGTCGTGCCGCGTACGATCGAGTCGTCGATCAGAACGACGCGCTTACCGCGTACGACATCAGCAACGGGATTCAGCTTAATGCGAACCTTGTCCATACGGGTCTGCTGACCGGGCGCGATAAAGGTTCTGCCGATATATTTATTCTTAATAAAGCCGATTTCATAAGGAATACCGGATTCCTTGGAATAACCGATCGCCGCATCGAGTCCCGAATCGGGAACGCCGATGACGATATCGGCATCCACGGGATGCTCCTTCGCAAGGAACTCACCCGCACGGCATCTTGCCTGGTGTACGTTACAGCCGTCGACCACGGAATCGGGACGCGCAAAATAAACGTACTCAAATACGCAAAAATGCTTGCGTACTCTGTTGCAGTGGTCTTTGATGCTGCGAACGCCGTTTTTGTCAAACACGACGATCTCACCGGGTTCAACGTCACGAATGAAATCAGCACCGACCGAATCGAGCGCACAGCTCTCACTTGCGATCACGTAAGTTCCATCCGGCGTTTTCCCGTAGCAAAGAGGACGGAAGCCGTTTTCATCACGCATAGCCACCATCTTCGCAGGAGACATAACGATCAAGGAATACGCACCCTTAATGCGGTTCATCGCACGGCTGATCGCATCCTCGATCGTGGGAGCCTGCAAGCGCTCCTCGGTGATGATATACGACATAACCTCGGTATTGGAATTCGTATGGAAGATCGAGCCCTTCAGCTCAAGCTCCGAGCGAAGGTCACGCGAGTTGGTCAGCGCACCGTTCATTGCGATCGCCATACGGCCCTTGATGTGGTTTACCACGAGCGGCTGAGCGTTACTGCGTTCCTTGGTATCTACCGTACCGTAGCGTACGTGACCGAGCGCCATATTACCGTCTCCGAGCTTATGAAGGATTTCCGGAGTAAAGACGTCGTTCACAAGCCCCGAATCTCTGTAGAGATTGAACAATCCGTCATCATTCACAACGATGCCGCAGGACTCCTGACCGCGATGTTGGAGAGCAAAGAGACCGTAGTATGCCATCTGAGCGACGTCGCAAACGTGATCCGAAAAAACGCCGAACACACCGCATTCTTCATTTATTTTGGACATATTAGTTCTCCGTTTTTATAATCAATTTGCAAACTTCTGAGATACGGCCGCGTTCTTTTCAAGCACCGTCTTCGTGTCTGCCGCACGCTTTGCCTTCAGTTTTTCGGAAACGGAGGGGTCGGAAACAGCCAGAATCTCTGCCGCGAGAAGCGCGGCGTTCGCGCCGCCGTTGACCGCAACCGTTGCAACGGGAATGCCCGAGGGCATTTGTACGGTCGAGAGCAACGCATCCATACCGTCAAAGCACTGCGATTTGCAGGGGATCCCGATGACGGGGAGCGTCGTGTTCGCGGCGATGACACCTGCAAGATGAGCTGCCATTCCCGCGGCGGCGATCAGCACGCCAAAGCCGTTTTCCTCAGCTCCTGCGGCAAAATCAATCGCTTCCTTCGGCGTTCTGTGTGCGGAATAGACGTGTACCTCGTACGGAATTCCAAAGCTTTTCAAGATATCGATAGATTTTTCGAGAATCGGCAGATCACTGTCGCTTCCCATTACGATTCCAACCTTTTTCATAGACTCCTCCATATCGTCAAGAATTAAGATGCCGCTTAGGGCAGGGTTACGTTCTTTTCCTTCTGAATAACGTCGTGGGCGCCGCCCTCAACGATGCTCGTTGCGGAAACGAGCGTCAGGACTGCCTTCTCCTGCAGCTCGGGGATCGAAAGCGCGCCGCAGTTACACATCGTAGAGCGCACCTTGCTGAGAGAAAGCGCGACGTTATCCTTCAGCATACCTGCGTACGGAACGTAGGAATCAACGCCCTCCTCAAAGGACAGCTTCTTGTCGCCGCCCAGGTCGTAACGCTGCCAGTTGCGGGCACGGTTGGAGCCCTCACCCCAGTATTCCTTGACATAGCTGCCGTTGATATTGAGCTTGTTGGTGGGGCTTTCGTCAAAACGGGCGAAATAACGGCCAAGCATGATAAAGTCTGCACCCATTGCAAGTGCCAATGTCATATGATAGTCGTAAACAATACCGCCGTCAGAGCAGACTGG
>JAZSGY010000096.1:0-19157 GCA_045532985.1 Eubacteriales bacterium
GGATCGCGATCCTTCTTCTTCCCGACAGATACGCGCCCGTGATAGAGTCCGCGCTCTGCTTTATCTCCTCGGGTGTTCCCGCGGCAACGACCTTGCCACCGTGTATTCCCGCACCGGGACCTATATCGATTATATAATCGGACTCCTCCATCGTTTCCTCGTCGTGCTCGACGACGATCACGCTGTTGCCAAGATCACGCAGACGCTTCAGCGTCGCGATCAGCTTACTGTTATCACGTTGATGTAAACCGATGCTCGGCTCGTCCAGAATATAAAGCACACCGACGAGAGACGAGCCGATCTGCGTTGCCAGACGGATACGCTGTGCCTCACCGCCCGAAAGCGTGCCCGCCTTACGCGCGAGCGTCAGGTAGTCAAGCCCGACGCTTACAAGGAAGCCAAGCCGCGCGCGGATCTCCTTTAAGATCTCGGATGCGATCGCCGTCCTTTCGGCGTCAAAGGTCAGCCCGTTGACGAAGTCCAGCATATCACCGATCGAAAGGCGGCAGATCTCGTCAATATTGAGTCCGCCGACCGTGACGGCAAGCACCGCCGCCGAGAGTCGCTTGCCGTGACAAACGGGACAGGGTGCTTCCTCTAAAAATTCATCGTAATATTCGCCCATCATGCCGCGGCGGCGTTCGATCGCGGGGATGATGCCCTCAAATTTCGTGTGCTGAAATTTTCCTTCCTTGCCGAAATAACGGACGACGTCGTAGGTGCGGTCGCCCGTGCCGTAAAGAAGCGCCTGATACGCCTCGGGCGTGTAGTCAGAGATCGGCGTATCGAGGGTAAAGCCGTAAAGCTCGCCGACCTTGCTGAGGACGGGGCCGTTCCAGCTCTCCTCGTCCATCGTCTTGAAGCCGTTACACACGATCGCCCCCTGGCGAAGCGACAGCTCCTTATGCGGGATCAGCTTCTCGGGGGAGAAGATCTGCTGCTCGCCAAGCCCCGCACATTCGGGGCATGCGCCGTAGGGATTGTTGAAGGAGAACATACGCGGCTCCAGCTCACCACAGCTGAAATTATGCTCCTCACACGCGTATTTCTGTGAAAATTCAAGCTCCTCGCCCTCTCCCTCACGCGGCATCGTCACAACGGTCACGCGGCCGTCGGAGAGCTTCAGCGCCGACTCGACCGAGTCGGAAAGGCGGGAACGGATATCGTCACGCATTACGAGGCGGTCGACTACCGCGTCAATACTGTGCTTTTGATTCTTGTCGAGCGTGATCTGCTCGGACAGATCGTAAAGACTGCCGTCCACGCGCACGCGGACGTAGCCGCTTTTGCGCAGATCGGTCAGCACCTTCTCGTGCATACCCTTCTGTCCGCGCACCAGCGGCGACAGTACCATAAAGCGCACGCCCTCGCCAAGCGACATAATTTTATCAAGAATGCTGTCAACCGATTGGCGGGTGATCTCCTTGCCGCAAACGGGACAGTGGGGCGTTCCCACGCGTGCGTAAAGCAAGCGCAAGTAGTCGTAGATCTCGGTGACCGTTCCGACCGTAGAGCGCGGGTTCTTTGAGGTCGTTTTCTGGTCGATCGAGATCGCGGGTGAGAGTCCCTCGATCGAATCGACGTCGGGCTTGTCCATCTGCCCGAGGAACATACGCGCGTACGAGGAGAGCGACTCCACGAAGCGGCGGTGCCCCTCTGCATACAGCGTGTCAAACGCGAGCGAGGATTTGCCCGAGCCCGAAAGACCCGTCAGCACGACGAGCCGATCGCGCGGGATCGTCAGGCTGATATTCTTTAAATTATTGACGCGTGCGCCGATAATTTCAATCTTGTTATTTGCCATGGGTTCTCCTTTATTTCGTGGTGCGCAGATCGCGGATGCGGTCGCGCAGATAGGCGGCGCGCTCGAAATCGAGGCGGCGTGACGCTTCCTTCATCTCGCGCGTCATCTCCTCGATCGTGCGCTCGCGCTCGGCGGCGGTCATCTTCTTCTTTGCCTTCTTCGGCTCTTCCTTCTTGCCGATCTCGATCAGGTCGCGCACCGTCTTCGTCACGCTCTTTGGCGTGATGCCGTGCGCCTCGTTATACTCTGCCTGGATCTTTCGGCGGCGTGCGGTCTCGTCGATCGCCCGCTGCATCGAGCGCGTGACGGTGTCAGCGTACATAATGACCCTGCCGTCGACGTTACGCGCGGCACGGCCGACCGTCTGGATCAGCGCGGTGGCGGAGCGCAAAAAGCCCTCCTTATCCGCATCGAGAATCGCAACAAGCGCGACCTCGGGAATATCCAAGCCCTCACGCAGAAGGTTGATGCCAACCAGCACGTCGAATACGCCAAGCCGCAGATCGCGGATGATCTCCTGCCGCTCCATCGTCTCGACCTCGTGGTGGATATATTTGACCTTGATGGCGTTTGATGCAAGATACTCGGTCAGATCCTCCGCCATCTTGGTGGTCAGCGTGGTGACCAGCACCTTGCCGCCCGATTCGGCGACGCGGCGTGCCTCCATCATCAGATCGTCGACCTGCCCTGCCACGGGACGCACGTCGATCTCGGGGTCAAGCAGTCCCGTCGGACGGATGATCTGCTCGGCATAGCCCTCGGAATGCTCGTTCTCGTACTGCTCGGGTGTTGCACTCACGAAGACCACCTGATTGAGCTTCGACTCAAACTCATCAAAATGTAAAGGACGGTTGTCATATGCCGAGGGCAAACGGAAGCCGTAGTCGATCAGGTTGCGCTTGCGCGCGGTATCGCCGCCGCTCATTCCGCGCACCTGCGGGATCGTCACGTGCGACTCGTCGATAAAGAGGACGAAATCCTTCGGGAAATAATCGAGCAGCGTAAAGGGCGTTGAGCCGGGCGCACGGCCGGCCAGCACGCGGGAATAGTTTTCGACCCCCGAGCAGAAGCCGACCTCGCGCAGCATTTCAAGATCGTATTTGGTGCGCTCCTCGATACGCTGTGCCTCAAGGAGCTTATTCTGCGATTTGAAATATTCGACGCGCTCCTGCATCTCCCTTTGGATCTCGGAGAGTGCCGCTTCCCTCTTTTCGTCCGAAACGGCGTAATGCGTTGCGGGAAAAATGACGGTATAATTGAGCGAACGGATGATCTCACCCGTCACGATGTTGATCTCGCTCAGTCGGTCGATCTCCTCACCGAAGAACTCCACGCGGACGGCAACGTCGCCCGAGGATGCGGGTAGGATCTCAACCGTATCGCCGCGCACGCGGAACTTATCGCGCACGAAGTTGATATCGTTGCGCTCGTACTGAATGGCGACGAGGCGGCGGATCAGATCCTCACGCGACATCTCCTGTCCCACGCGCATCGAGATCTGCAGATCCTGATACTCGGCAGGATCACCAAGCGAGTAGATACAGGAAACGCTGGCAACGATGATGACGTCGCGCCGTTCAAAGAGGGCAGACGTCGCGCTGTGGCGCAGCTTGTCGATCTCGTCGTTGACGAGCGCGTCCTTTTCGATATACATATCCCGCCCGGGAATATACGCCTCGGGCTGATAGTAATCGTAGTAGGACACGAAATACTCCACCGCGTTTTCGGGAAAGAATTCGCGGAACTCGGAGCAAAGCTGTGCGGCGAGCGTCTTGTTGTGCGCCAGCACGAGCGTCGGTCGGTTGATCTGCGCGATCACGTTTGCCATCGTAAAGGTCTTGCCCGAGCCCGTCACGCCCATCAGCGTTTGCATCTTTTTACCTTCCTTCAGCCCGTTTACCAAGGTCTCGATCGCCTCGGGCTGGTCGCCCGTCGGCGCGTATGGGCTGTGTAGCTTGAAGCTCTCCATCGCCTGCTCCTTTCTCCCTTTTCATTCATTATAGTATACCACAAAACGACCGCGATGTAAAGAGGATTTTTCGTTTTGCAGGCTCTAATTTTTTCCACTGTAAGCAAACATAAAAAGCGGTTGCAGAAAATTCTGTAACCGCTTTCTTTTTAAGTTTTAATTGTATGCCAGCGTCATCATATGCGTCAGTGCTTTCGCCTCTGCAAGTCCGCAGCCGGGAAGGATATTCCCCGTCAGGAACTGAACGATCGGCAGGGGCTGATCTGCACCAACCTCGACCTCAACGACGGCACCGCCCGTTTTCTGCGTGCATTTGACCACGCGGTTGTTTTCCATACGCACGTAGCCCTCCTCGCCGTAGACCTCAAGCACGGCGGGGGAATAGTTGGAAACAAATCCCGTTTCATTGACCGCGATCGCACCGTTTTCAAAGCGCATCACGGTGACTGCGTTATCCTCAACGCCGTCGACGTTTTTCTCCTTGACTGCCGCATCCTCGCAAGCAAGCGTGAAGGCAGAGCTTGCCGCCACGGGCATACCGAGGATCCACTCGGTCAGATACATACCGTGCGCGCCGAGGTCGATCATCGCACCGCCGCCGCACTGCTTTGCGTTATAAAAATGCGCGGGCAGCCAATTCTGCGTGCTGCCCGAATGGCAGTTACGGAAGCGCATATAATTGAGCCGTCCAAGCTCACCGCTTGCCGCGATTTCCTTGACCGCAATGCGTGAGCCAACGTACTTCTGGAAGAGTGAAATAGTCAGAGTCACGCCGTTTTGAACCACCGCCTCCTCGATCCTTGCACAGTCGGCATCGGTCAGTGCCAGCACCTTTTCGGTGAAGATATGCTTTTTTGCGTTGGCAATTCTGATCATATCCTCCGCGTGGTCGCAGGATGCCGAGCAGACGATCACGCCCTCGGCGTCGCTTGCTAAAAGTGCCTCGGCACTTTCAAAGCGCGGAACGTCAAATTGCTTTGCAAAGGCGTCGGCAAGCGCATCGTCGCGCTCGTAAAAGCCGATGACCTCACCGTACTCCTGCGCCTTTTTCGTATAGTCGGTGGCATGAACGTGCCACACGCCAAAAATCGCTACCTTCATTTGAAATACACCGCCTTTCCTGTTTTGGACGATTCATAGATTGCCTCAAGGATCTCGGAGACCACCATCGCCTGTCTCGGAAGCACGACGGGATCGGTGTCGTCAACGATCGAAGCGATCCAGTTCGCCGCCTCGACCTCGGCGGGGGTGCCTGCGGCACCGTCGTAGAAGGCAACGCCGCCCGAGCTTGTGTTGACAGTCGTGTCGGTCTGGCGGTCAAATTCGATCTTATTGATCTTCAGCACGTTATTCTTGATCTGAAGTCCCTCACGGCTGCCGCAAAGAACGCAGCTTCCCTCCTCGATCGGCTCGGCTGTGTTGAGCGCCCAGCTCGTTTCGAGCAGAATGGTCGCGCCGTTTTTCATACGGATGAAAGCGCACGCCGCCTCCTCCAGCGGCGTGGTGCTGACACCTCGGTCGCCCCAGATGTTACCCGCCTCGGGATGCTCGAGCTTTTTGTGCGTCTTGCCGACGACCATCTCGGGCTCGTAGTTATTCATCAGATAAAGCGTCAGGTCAAGACTGTGCGTTGCGATATCAATGATCGGGCCGCCGCCCTGCGCTTCCTCGTCAAGGAACACGCCCCAGTTCGGCGTACCGCGGCGGCGGATGGCGTAGCAGTTTGCGTAGTAGATCTCACCAAGCGCGCCCGACTCTATGTATTTCTTCGCGTAGATGCTTTGTGCCTTCTGTCTGTGCTGATAGCCGATCGTCAGCTTCTTTCCCGTTGCCTTTGCCGCCTCGTACATTCTTCTCGCGTCTGCCGCGGTCTTTGCCATCGGCTTCTCGCACATTACGTGCTTGCCCGCATAGAGCGCGTCGATCGTAATATCGGCGTGCTCACGGTTCGGCGTGAGGACGTGAACGACCTCGATGCTCTCATCCTTCAAAAGCTCCTTGTAGTCGGTATAGACCTTTGCGTCGGGCGTGCCGTATTTCGCACGTGCCGCTTCGGCGCGTTCGGGAATAATATCACAAAACGCTACCATGCTCGCATTTTCAACCTTGGAAAGCGACGGCATATGCTTGAAATTTGCAATTCCGCCGCAACCGATTATGCCAATCCTGACAATTCTGTCCATATCTGTCTGCTCCGTTTCTTTTATTTTCGAGCCAAAGCTCAATTTTATTATAGACAAAACGAAAACCGTATGCTATAATAAGAATGCCCAAAAATATAAAAAATTTGTCATAGGACTTTTTGAAATGAACCGAAGCTTTTTCGTGGAGGCACCGCCTCTGCCTCGGAATGAATTTGAATTTTTTTTGCAGAGCAATTCGCAAAACACCATGGCGTGCAATGCGCACATTCATAATGCGATCGAGCTTTTATACGTGCAGGAAGGAAGCTACTCTGTCTCCTTAAACGGTGAAACGCACAGCATCGGGGTGGGGGATCTGATCCTCATCTGCTCGGGCACGATCCATTACGTAGTCACGGGAAACGAAAGCCGCAACAGCTACTACGTGGTCAAGGTACCGCCCTCCTTTCTGATCTCCCTCTCCGAGCGTGAGGCGGGGGCGAGCTACGCGATGCGATTTGCTCTGCACCGCACCGAAAGCAAGTGCCTTTGGAGAAAAAATGAGCTTGAAGGCAGTGAGATCCAAAAAATCCTTGAAAAGCTGATTCTCGAAGACAAGCACCGGGGCTACGCCGTCGACGTTTCGATCCGACTGAAGGTCATCGAGCTTTTGCTCGCGATCCTGCGGGACGAAGGTGCTGTCGCCTCACCCGTCGATAACCGCGCCGCCGAGCTGATCTACAACGTGATGAGCTACGTGCAAACGCACTATGCCGAGGATATCGACGAGCGCGAGCTTGCCGCAAGCCACGGTATGAGTTACAGCTACTTTTCAAGGAGCTTCAAGCGCATCACGGGGCTTACCTTCAAGAATTATCTCAACCGCACGCGCATTAGCAAGGCGGAGCAATATCTTTTCCGCAACGGTGGCTCGATCAGCGAGGCGGCGACCGCCTGCGGCTACAACAGCATCTCCTACTTCATCAGCGTCTATCGCACGGTCACGGGCAAAACGCCCTACCGTGCCTTGAAAGACACGAAGATAAATTCCAAATAAAAGAACGCCGCAGTTTTCTGCGGCGTTCCTTTTTGATTATTTGCCTGCGTTTTCGACCGTTTCCTTCACCCGCTCGGACATCTCCGACGGCTTTACGAAATAGGTCAGCTTGTCGTGTAGGTCACGCGCAGGCAAAATCTCGGCAGGATCGCAGAAGATGATCTCGCGATCCGTGAGAACGGTATTCTCGTCCGCCCAGGACGCATATGCGCCAACGAAACGGCAGAGTGCGCCCTTAGCGGGGTTTTCGGCATTTGCCGCGATCACGTTGAAGCGCGTATGCCACTGCGAGGCGCAGCCGCCGTGATAAAAGACAGAATAGCCGCCGTCAATACCCGTATCGGCGGTGGGGACGATATAATTCTTTTCGATCACGTTGAAGGGATTTTGGTGATAGAAGGAGCGGTTGCCGCCCGTGGTAGCGATCGCGGCACCGTCGCCGCGGAGCATATAGCCCTCGATACGGTTTTCGCCGATCACGGCAGACAGAACGTTATAGGGCTTGGCGCTCGGCCAATCGACCTCACGGTCGCCAACACCGAGGCGTACCGCCTCAAGCCCGACGTTCTTAAAAAGATTCTTACGGACGAACAGATTCTTGACCGTGGCAAGCACAATTCCGGCACCCGTGATCGCTTCAAAGCGGTTTTTCGATACCGTAATATGCTCACACGCATTGTCCTTCGTATGGGGCTTGCCGTCGCCGAAGCTGAGGGCGTCGCCATCAATATCCGCAAAGTGGGAATCGGTCAGGGAAACACCGAGCGAATAGCCCGAGAATTTCACGGGTGCCTCAAAGCGGCAAGCGGTGAGCTTTACGTTTTCCGCGTCGTGAAGCGTGATCGGTGCGGCAAAGCGAAGCCCCTCGATGCTGAGATTCCGAACGCCAAGGATCGAAAGCGGCTCCGTGACCGTCGCGCCGTCCTTTGCAACGATCGCGAGCGAATTATAACCCTGAAGGGGGAGCGACAGCCCGCTCGGAAAGGCGTATTCACCCGCGCCGAGCGTTAAGGTCAGTACCGCATCCCCCTCTTTGAGAAGTGTGCGTGCCTCAATGAGTGCCGATGCAAGCTCCGCGCTGTCCTTTGCGGTCAGCGTGTAGGTGTCCTTATGCACGTGGGGGAGCGGCAAGGCGGGTGCCGCTTCATGGCATCCCGTGGCTCGGATGATCGCCGCGACCGCCTCGGGGAGGGCGGAGGTGCTGACGCTTCTGTCGGTATCGACCTCCTCGATCTCCATCGTCTTTCCTTCACCGTCGGGACGATAGACCGAGTGCGGTGTCGGCATCGCATAATCGAGAATATAGGTGCGCTCGACCAGATCGTACATCGAGCCGCCGATGATGAAGGCGTCACGCGGGGGATTGTCCTCACGCGCTAAGATGACGTTGTCGTAATCGTGCCAATGCGAGGAGCCGTTGTCGTGATAGATCGTGCGATAGCCGTTCATTGCCTCGCCGCTCGTCTCTCCGACGATCATATAGTTGTGATGGATGCTGTTAAGGTAACGGCGCTCTGCCTGATAGGCGTTGCCGCCGAGGGTGTAGATCGCACCGCCGTCACGCATACAGTACATAAAGTTGTCGATATAGTTGTAGGCGATCTCGACGAAGGCGAGATTCTTCGTCTTTTCCATCGGCTGATCGCTCAGCGCCCAGGACCACCCGACCGATACCGCCGAGTAGCAGGTATTCTTCAGGGTGTTGTGGCTGATCGAAACGTAAAGGGCGTGCGTCACGATGACGGCGGCAGAGCTGGTATAGGTCAAGCCCACCTCATCGACGTAGTTATGCTCGAAGGTCAGATGCTCTGCCCCGTCGTACACGTCATCCCAGACGAGCACGGGCGAGCCGACGCGGAAGGCGGCAGAGCCGATGCGCTCAAAGCGTGAGTTGACGACCGAAAGCTCCTTCGTCCTGCGGCGGAAATAGATCGCGTCGTTGCCAATCTCAAAGAATTCACAGCCGTCAAAGGAGATATCGGTGCAGTTTTCACCGAACACGGCGGCATTCGTAATAAAATGCGAACGCTCAAGCGTATAGCCGCGCGTTCCCTGCGAGCCGCACTGACCGCCTTCGTACGCATGGTTGGTCACGTAATTCGTCGTCGTACCCGTAAAGCGGATATTCTCAAAGCGCATATGTGAAAAGCCGTCAAGCGTAAAGAGATTTTCAACCGCGGGATAGCCGCACGTGGCTTTTGAAAGCTCGCAGTCGGCGGCGGGAATATAGTAGATCCTGCCGTTTTTGCGATCGTAATAGAAATCGTTTTCCTCGGTCAAAAGCGACAGATGATTGGAAAGCCAATAGGGTCTACCGAACAGCGAGGTGCAGTATATATGCGAAAACTCCCGCCATTCCTCCACGGGGAAGCTGACGGCAACGCAATCCCCGCACCTGTCATTTCTGTCAATGCCCGTGATATGAAGCCCATGGATCTGCCACTCTGTACGCACCCAGAATTCGGGCATCGGATCGCAGTCGACCGTCATTTCATCCAGAAACTTTTCTTCAATATAGAGCTTGTTGACGGTTGACGCATTGCCGCGACGCTGAGCCCACGACAGCTTTTCAACGTGGTCGAAGGGTAAAAAGCTGTTCTCTCTGATGCGTGCGAGACGTGCGCGGCGACCGTTGACGTAAAGATCGCGGAACTGCGGAAATTCTCTATTTTCGTCGCGTGCCGAATCGGGCAGCTGATACACCGAATAGGGCTTGCCTGAAACGGGCTGAAACTCCGCGCCGCTGAAGTGGCAAAGTCCCGTAACCGTCGGCTTCTCCTCTCCCGACGCCGTAAGCGTCAGCGTCGAATCGGGGTGTCCCGACGCCGTAAGCACCTGCGTGCTTCCGACCGTGTATTCCTCACCGTCGGCAAGAATGCGGACGTCGACCTGCTCTGTGCCCGCAAGCACGCGCTTTGCCGCGTCGATCGCCTCGGCGAGGGTCTTATATTCCCGTGTGCTTCCAAGATGTAAATCGCATTTTGACATATCTTTTCTCCGAAAGGTGTTTTTTGAGTAGTATAGCATTCTTTTTAGAAGTTGTAAATGGACAAAAGTAACAAAAACATGGACAAAACAGACACAAAAAAACAAGACCGAAGCGGTCTTGTTTTTTTATGTAGGCGATCGATTAGCCGTTGATGGTTGCGCCGAACGGAGCGATGGACAGCTTAGCCAGCTTGAATGCCTGTTTGCCGAAGGGGATACCGATAATGGTAACGCACCAGACAATGCCAAGGAAGAAGTAGCTGATTGCAAGCGAGAAGCCACCGAACAGGAACCAAACGATGTTTGCGATGGGATGCGAGCCGAAGTTACCGTTTACGGTCTTACCCATAGGCCAAGCAGAAAGCTTTGCGAGCTTGAATGCCTGCTTACCGAAGGGAATACCGATGAGGGTAATGCACCATGCGATGCCAAGGAAGAACCACAGAATTGCAGTCTCCAAGCCGGTGAAGAAGAACCAAAGAAGGTTGCCGATCGTTTTCATTGCCAAAAAATCCTCCAATTTCAATTTTGTGATTTTCACCACAGAATCAGTATAACACTCTTTTATAAATTTGTCAAGATAAAAAGAAAAAACTCTTGCAAAAAAGATACGTTGGATATATAATACGAATATAGAAAAACCCTGTCGTATGAAAGCGAGGAAAAATGGAACCGAAGGACTACGTTGTAAAAAAGATCGAGGGTGAATACGCGACCCTCTCGGATATCAAAACGGGAGAGGAGCTGTTCATCGCACTGGCGCTTTTGCCGATCGGTGTCGACGTTGGCTCGCGCCTGCACTATGAAATGCTCAGCTATACGCTGGTTTTATAAGGAGTAAAACAGAAAACGATATAAAATTCTCTGTTTTTTTCAAAAAACCCCTATACAAACCGAAAAAAAAGTGTTAAAATACAAGTTGTAAATATTGTGTAGCATAAAGGAGTATCTACCATGAAAAAGCTTTACACCGGTAAAACCAAGGACGTTTACGCGCTTGACAACGGCAACGTACTCTTGAAGTTCAAGGACGATTGCACGGGCAAGGACGGCGTATTCGATCCCGGCGAAAACACCGTAGGTCTGACCATTGAGGGCATCGGCCGCGAGAATCTCAAGACCTCGATCCACTACTTCGAGCTTCTGAAAAAGGCAGGCATCAAGACGCACTATGTAGCCGCGAACATCGAGGACGCAACGATGGAGGTGCTTCCCGCCACCGTGTTCGGTCACGGGCTTGAGGTCATCTGCCGTCTGGTCGCAACCGGTAGCTTTATCCGCAGATACGGCGAGTATATCAAGGACGGAACCGTTCTCGAGGGCGGCTACGTGGAATGCACCTTCAAAAACGACGAGAAGGGCGACCCGCTGGTCACGGGTGAGGGACTTGCAGCCCTCGGCGTTATGACCCCCGCAATGTTCGAGAGCATGAAGGAGCAGACGCTGAAGATCACGAAGATCGTTGCCGACGATCTGAAGTCGATCGGTCTTGACCTTTGGGATATCAAGTTTGAGTTTGGCTACAACAACGGCGAGGTTATCCTGATCGACGAGATCGCATCGGGTAATATGCGCGTCTACAAGGGCGACAAGATCGTCGATCCCGTAGAGCTGACCAAGTTGATCCTCAACCGCTAATCAACATAACGAAAAACGGATGCCGCACGGCATCCGTTTTTCGTTATGTAAGCGTGATCGTATAATCGTTGCTTGTATTTTCAGACAGTAAAACCTGCTTCTTATAAATCCTGTCACCGACAGCGATCTCTACCTCGTAATCGCCGTAGAAGCCGCGGAAGCGGGCGGTACCATCCGCACGGCTTTCGCACTCGGTATCGGTGCGCCACTCCTTTGAAAAGAGGTCGCGGATCACGCGGAAGGCGGGCTTTTCGCTCATATCAAAGCGCATAAATCCTGCGTAATATTTATTCTCCCCTGCTGTCATATCGCCCTGCGGAGCAAAGGCGGCGTAGCCGTCTACAAGATTCCAATAAATAATAGCCTCCATTGAGGGGTGACTGAAGAAAACGGTGTAAAGATTTTTGAGAAGCTCTGCCTGAATTTCCTCGTCCTCTGCGCTCCCTGAATAGGCGGGAATCGTCATCTCGGTAATCTGTATTTTCTTGCCGAGCTTTTTGTAGATATCGAGCACCTCGTAAAGATAAACGGGGTTATAGTGCGTTTTTGCCATATCCTCCTCGGCACTTTGCGAAAAAAAGCTGTGGAACTGTATGCCGACGGAATCGAGATGCGTGATCCCCTCACGCATCAGACGCTCGATCTGCATATAGTAGGGGCTTCGGTTTTCACGGTAAAAGCGATTAAAAACAAGATAATCGTTGATGATCAATCGGTTATTCGGAAAATAGCGGTCCGCGGTACGGAAGCTCCATTCCACGAAATCATCCGCCTTGTAAAACCTGCTTTGCTTGTGCGAATAGTCGTTGAAGGTCTCGTTCGTGACCTCAAAGGAGGGGATCACGTCAGCATATCGCTCCGCGATCTCGCGGAAGCGGCGGTCGAGCTTTTTCTTGTGCGTTTCAACATCGGCAGTCTCCAGCCATGATGGCAGGCAGTTATCGTAATTCAAGCAATGGCACTTCGGCTCAATGCCATGCTCCTTACAGTATTCAACGCAAAGATCGGGGGCAGGACGGCGATAGATCCTCGGGCTGTCCTTGGCAAAGCGCGGTTGCCCCTCAACGGGCTCAAGATCGCTCCAGTAAAACGGCAGGGTCGCGAGATTGAAAATCTCCTTGAACTTCTCCCTGTAAATCGCGTTTTTCTCCTCGTTTTCAAACTCGTCGAGCATGAAAATATTCGCGCCGTAGCGGAACGCGTGGTTTTTCTGGTGCAGGATCACTCTTGCGCCCGAAATCGGCGTGCCGTCCTTTGCGGTCACGGTGAGCTTACACGCCCCCTTGCGATAGATCTCAATGTTTGGCTTTACCACCGTTTCCATAAAGTCACGGTGCTCGTCAAAATAGCGAAGTGCCGTATCCCGTCTTGACATCGTCATTCCTCCATATTTCTTGGTAATTTTATTTTACAACAGAGTCCTGCGCAAAAAAACAGAAAAAATGGTACAAAAGGTTGAAAAAACGATACAAGTATGTTATAATCATTTAAAAAGAGGGGTGTTTTTCGTGTTTTTCGAGCAAGAATCTGTAGCGTTTTTGATCCTTGACGTCGTGGCTCTCGATCAGAAATCTGTCACAAAGCATAATACCAAGCGCAGCTTCAACGCGCTCTCCTTTCGCCTGTCGGCAAACGCGGTAATCCAGTGTCAGGGGGAAAGCTATGATCTGACCGACGGATCGGTCTTATTTATGCCCGCCAATCTTGACAACACGCGCATCTGTCAGCACGACGAGCTGATCGCGATCCATTTCGTCACCTTCGGTGAGCAAAACGATAAGATCGAATTCTTTTATCCTAAGGAGCCGCAGGCATACGCCGCTCTCTTTCGGCGCGCCTACGCCATCTGGAACGCACAGGAGGTCGGCTACCGTCAAAGGACCTCTGCCGTTCTCTACGAGATCCTTGCCAAGATCTACGCCGAAAACAAGCCCGATCACCTGCGCAATTCTGCGATCGAGGGCGGCGTTGCCTACCTGAACGCCAACTACAAGTCGCCAACCCTCTCGATCAGGGATGCGGCGGCGGCTTCCTTTATGTGCGAGAGCTATTTTCGCCGCCTCTTTCACCGCGTGTACGGAATCTCTCCGAAGGCCTACGTCATCGACCGCCGTCTCCGCTTCGCCGCCGCTTTGATCCAGACGGGCTATTATCGGTTGGAGGAGGTCGCGGTGGCCGCGGGCTTCAGTGATTACAAATATTTTTCTGCCGAATTCAAGCGGCACTTTGGCGTGTCGCCTTCCAAATACACCTATTCCCCAAAAAAGAAATAAAGCGCCGAAACGGCGCTTTAATATAGCATCCTCAGTCTTTTTGCAAGAGAGAACTGCAAAAATTCCGTCGGAAGCGATTTGTTGAACCCCATAACGCATAAGAAAAAGGTGGGCTGATCTTGCCCTCCTTTTTCTTATGCGTTGATAATTGTCTCCGCGTCCTTTCGGATCGCGTCGGTTTTTTGCTGTGCCGCGTGCTCGCTTTCGGCACTGACCGAAATATAGATCTTCAGCTTTGGCTCGGTACCCGAGGGACGCACGACGATACTGCCGCCGTCAAAAAGGAACTTCAGCACGTCGGACTTCGGGAGTCCGTCAAGCCCCTTTTTATAATCGAGCAGAGCCGTGACGGCTTTGCCGCCAAACGCCCCGAGCTGCGTGCGAAATGCACGCATAATGCCGTTCATCTTCTCGATGCCCGAGGCACCCTCGAAATAATAAGACCAAAGAGTATTCTGCGTGTAGCCGTACCTTTCGTAGATCGCGCAAAGGCGTGACCAGACGCTCTCACCGCGTGCCTTCAACACGCCCGCCATCTCCACGATCAAGTAGGCGGCGTTGACGCCGTCCTTGTCGCGTGCGTGCGGTGCGCTGAGGTAGCCGCAGCTCTCCTCAAAGCCGAACAGATAGCGCGAAAGCACGCCGCGGGCCTCCAGCTCACCGATCCTCTCACCGATGAACTTAAAGCCCGTCAGGACGTTATCAACCGTTACGCCATGATCCTTCGCGATCGCCTCGGCAAGGTCGGTCGTCACGATGGTCTTGATGCAAACGGGATCCTTCGGCATTTTGCCGTGCTTTTCTCTTTGCGTGCAGATATAGTCAAAGAGAAGCACACCGACCTCGTTGCCCGTGAGAAGGCGGTATCCGTCGGGCGTCCTTACCGCAACGCCAACGCGGTCGCAGTCGGGATCGGTCGCCAGCAAAAGCTCGGCAGATACGCGCTCGGCGTAGGAAAGTCCCAGCTGCATTGCTTCGGGCAGCTCGGGATTCGGGAAAGGGCAGGTCGGAAAATTTCCGTCGTGCCTTGCCTGCTCCGAGACGAGCGTTACGTTCTCGAAGCCGTTTTTCTTCAGAATATCGGTCACAGGCTCAAGCCCCGTACCGCAAAGCGGCGTGTAAACGACCGAGACGCCACGGTCGATCGGGTCGTCAAAGCGGAGCGAAAGCCCGCTGACGGTGTTAAGAAACTCCGTGTAGACCGCATCGGGTACGGTCAGAACCTCTCCTGCTTCACTTGGAATACAGTCGAAATAATCGCGCGCGTTGATCCTTTCCGTGATCGCGTCCGCCGCGGCGGTCGTGATCTGACAGCCGTCCTCGCCGTACACCTTATAGCCGTTATAAACGGCAGGGTTGTGCGATGCGGTGATCATGATCCCCGTCTGTGCGTGCAGTGCGCGCACGGCGAAGGAAAGCATCGGCGTCGGCAGGGGACGGTCGTAGAGCCATACCGTAATACCGCGGGCGGCAAGCACGCGCGCCGCGATCTGTGCAAACTCACGCGACTTGATACGCGTATCGTAGCCGATCGCCACCGTGCTCTTTTCGCCGTAGGAATCGGCGAGGTAGTCGGCAAGCCCCGCCGTCGCGCGTGCGACGGTGTAAACATTCATACGCCGCGTGCCCGCGCCGATAATACCGCGCAGTCCACCCGTGCCAAAGGCAAGGTCGGCAAAAAACGCGTCCTCAATTTTTTCTTCGTCCGACGCCATCGCCGCAAGCTCGGCTACGAGGTCGGGGTCTTCTGTGGCGTTTTCACACCACTGTGCATAAACGGTTCTCAGTTCATCATTCAACATTTTTCAGTACAAAGTGCAAGAAGGTCGTCTACGTGTGCGGTTGCAACACATTCAACAGTGTCGCTTGCGCCGTAGTAGATCTTAACCTCTCCGTCATCCTCCAAAATCATCCCTCCGGGGAAAATAACGTTGGTACGGTAGCCGTCGTCAACCTCGTGCGGAAGCTCGGGTGCGATCAGGGGCGACTTCGACATACCGATCACCTTGAAGGGATCCTCAAGATCAAGGAGCATGATACCGCCTGTGTAACGCTTGTTCCACCAGGTATCCCATTCCTTTTGTCCGCGCCCCTCCTTTTCCTTGTCAACCGCGTGGAAGGTGGTGAGCCAGCCCTTCGCGGTCCTGATCGGCGGTGCGGCGGGGCCTACCTTGTCGTTTGCAAACGGCACGTCCTCAACCGAAAGGATCAACGTATGATCCCCCCAATACTTCAAATCGCGGGAGCGTGAGCCCCACATATCGAAGCGGTCGATACCGCCGTGGCTGTACACGGGGAACGGACGCTCAAGTCGGTAGTAATAGCCGTTGATCTTTTCGGGGAACAGAACCATATTACGGTTGTCGGGTAAGGTTGCATGCACGATCTCATAATCGGACAGATCGCGGTTTGCCTTTGCGATCACGGCGCGCAGTCCGTGCGTCGTCTCCATTGCAAGGCAAAGATAGACCTCGTTCTCAATGACCGAAATGCGCGGATCGTAAAGACGGATGATATCGGAAATGCCGTCATCCTTTCCGAGCTTATTCTGCCGCTGATAGTAGTCGATCAGCGGGAACGGTCGCACCTGCCAATTGTCAATTCCGTTGTCGCTGACGGCAATGCCGACAGACGTACCGCAAAGCGTTCCTTCGCGGCGCTCGTACGCCTCGCGCGACGTGCCGTAATCGTTACGAAACGCCATCACGTACTTGCCGTCGATCTTCGCCACGGCGGCGTTGAAGATCAGCTCCGCCTCGTAGGGGATGTCGTCCTTCGTCAGAATAGGCTTTTCCAGCTTATGAATACAGGAGGCACTTTTCAAAATCGGATCCCACGTCATACGTTTTTCCTCGTTTCTGTGTTTTATTTTGGATAGCACTGCTATTTTTATTCCTTTTTCAGTATACAAAAAAACCGATGAAATGTCATTGCATTTTTTGCATATCTATTGCATTTGATGCTTTTTTCTGTTAAAATATCCTTGAAAAGAGATCAATGAATTTCATTTTATGCGAAAGGAGTGCAGCAATGACCGAAATGCTCGGCGCACTCAAGCGCTACGGCAGCTACCCCGTCGCCGAAAAATGCGGCGTGCGCTGTCACGTGCATAAGACCGTGGGGGACTATCCACTCCACCGTCACGACTATATTGAAATCGAATACCTCGCCGACGGCGGCATTGAGCATGAGCTCAACGGCTGTCGCCAAACGCTTACGCGCGGAGACTTCTATCTGCTCGGCACGCAGGATCTGCACCGCTTCTCGGTGCCCGATTCGGTCGTGATCCACAACCTCTGCATCGACTACCGCAAAGCGCCGCCTGCGCTCCGCCAGCTTTTAGCGGGCATCTCGCTGCCGATGTCGGGGCATCTTGACGCTGAGCGTCTTGATGCGCTCAGCGAGCATTTTTCGGCGCTCTCCTCCCTGATCGCAGAGGACGTGCCCTACGCCGAGGAAAGGATCGCGGCGCACACCCTGCTCTTTGTGACCGCACTCCTTGAATCCGCCCACCCTGCGGCGGATAAAAAGCCGCCGACGGGCTACGGTCACGTCCGCCGTGCAATGGACTACATCGACGCGCATTACGGTGAGGATATCTCGATTACCGACGTAGCAAGCGCCGCCTATCTTTCCCCCGCGCACTTCTCGCGCCTTTTCACGCGCATCAACGGCAGTAGCTTTTCGGAGTACCTCTCGCACCTGCGGATCGAGAAGGCGGAGGCGGCTCTCCTTGACGGCGACCGCTCGATCACCGAGATCGCGCTCTCCGTCGGCTTCGGCTCCTTCCCCACCTTCTCACGCGCCTTCCGCCGCTACCTCGGCTGTACGCCGAGCCAATACAGAGCAAAGGCAAAAAGGGATTGAGGGGCTGTCACATTTCGGTAAAACCGAAAATGGCAGGATCAAGACAATGAGCGACACGACAACGGTTCATTGCGTACTCAAAAGTAAATCTCGGCTCTGCCTGCTCGCACTTGCTCGGACTTCGCGGCATCAAAGCATCACACAGTGATGTTTTGATTTGCTCACCCTAAATCTGTCGAGCCCTTATCAAACTAAAAGAAGCTGTCTCAAATTTTACATTTGAGACAGCTTCTTTTTATTTCCTTTTCCGTCTGCCGCCAAAGCCCTCACCAAGTTCAAGCCCGTCCAGCACGTCCCCGTCGGAAAGAATGATTAGAACGACGACGGTCAGGATCACGAAGGAGCCGAAGCCGCCGAAGGATATATCCCGCAGACACGAGCGCTCGGTGTGACCGACCGTGATTTCCATCACGCAAAGATAGTAAAAGGCGACCAGCAAGGCAAACGCCGCATATCCGAAAAAATAGCTATGCCCGCACGCCCACAGAACGAAAAGAACGATCGCCGCCAAAATGCAACAAACGCAAAAAACCGTGATAAACCGTCCTTTGATCTGCGGCAAGATCAGTAAAACCACGCAAGCAATCAGCAAAGCCGCAACCGCGGGAAGGATCGCGCGCCACATAGAGGAGGGCGAAAGCGAAACACCCTTCAGCGAATAGAGTGCGGCGACCGAGCAGCCATTGCCAAGCGTGTTCAGCAAATAAGCGATCGCATAACCGATCTTATGATATTTGCCAAGCCTATGCGCAGGGATCGCCAACAGCATCAGGCAACCCCCTGCGATCAACCCGCCCCATCGGGAAAGCAAGACCGTCGCCGCGAGCGTTGCGGGAACGAAGCAAACGAGTGCCGCCGCCGCAAAAAGGAAAACGCAAAGCGACCGTCCTTTGTTTTGCAAGAAATAAAAGAGATCCATTTGATACCTCCGTCAAGCCTTCACCGAGCGGCGGAAAGCCCGATTTGATCACGAAGCGTAAGGAGCGCCGCCATCACCTCCATTAAAGCAGATTCTGAAACGAAAGTCAAGATTCCCTACGAATTGTTTTCCCCAAAACGCAAAGATTTTTTGAAAACCTATTGACATTTCCCTTTGCTTTCGTTATAATAATATGGCAAGTCAAGAAACGGCGGCTTGCCTATGGAGAAGTACTCAAGAGGCCGAAGAGGCGCCCCTGCTAAGGGTGTAGGTCGGATTTAACCGGCGCGAGAGTTCAAATCTCTCCTTCTCCGGATGAAAAGCTCTGTTCTTCATGGAAGAACGGAGCTTTTTCTTTGCATCTGTTTGTTTCCTAACAGTTTATCCAAAACTATCGGTAGCAATCGTAACATCTTTATCCTATAATAGATTCGTAAACTGACATTAAAATCAAGGAAGTGACCGAAATTATGAAACCGGACACGAAATCCCTGCTGAAAATCGGAGTCGCTGTCTTTC
>JAZSGY010000061.1:0-3097 GCA_045532985.1 Eubacteriales bacterium
AGCGTGATCGTCGTCGAGCACGACGAGGAAACGATGGAAAGCGCCGACTATCTGATCGACATCGGCCCCGGCGCGGGCATTCACGGCGGTGAGGTCGTTGCCGCGGGCACCCCGCGTGAGGTTGCGAAATGCCGTAGCTCGATCACGGGCGACTACCTGTCGGGACGGCGCGTGATCCCCGTGCCCAAGTACAGAAGGGGAGGGAACGGCAAGACCCTGCGCGTCGTCGGCGCGAGCGAGAACAACCTGAAGAACGTGACGGTCGACTTCCCGCTCGGCAAGCTGATCTGCGTCACGGGCGTTTCGGGCTCGGGTAAATCCTCACTGATCAACAGCATTCTTTACCGCGCGCTGGCGCGTGATCTTAACCGCGCAAACACCTTCCCGGGTAAGCACGAGCGCATCGAGGGCATCGAGCATCTTGATAAGATCATTGCCATCGATCAAAGCCCGATCGGGCGCACGCCGCGCTCAAACCCCGCGACCTATACGGGTCTTTTCGGGGATATCCGCAACCTCTTTGCCAAAACGCGTGAGGCGAACGCGAGGGGCTACGGTCCCGGCCGCTTCTCCTTCAACACGCGCGGCGGCCGCTGTGAGGCGTGCGAGGGGGACGGCGTGAAATGCATCGAGATGCACTTTCTGCCCGACGTCTACGTCAAGTGCGACGTTTGTAAGGGAATGCGCTATAACCGCGACACGCTCGAGGTGCAGTATAAGGGCAAAAACATTTACGAGGTGCTTGAGATGACCGTGGAGGAGGCGCTCTCCTTCTTCGACGGTCTGCCGTCCCTGACACGCAGGCTCAAAACGCTCTACGACGTGGGACTTGGCTATATCAAGCTCGGACAGTCCTCGACCACCCTCTCGGGCGGTGAGGCACAGCGCGTAAAGCTCGCCACCGAGCTTGCACGGCGCGGTACGGGACGTACCGTTTATATCCTTGACGAGCCGACAACGGGTCTGCATACCCACGACGTCGCGCGTCTCGTTGAGGTCTTGCAGAAGCTGACCGACGGCGGAAACACCGTCATCGTGATCGAGCATAATCTTGATCTGATCAAGACCGCCGACCATATCATCGACCTCGGTCCCGAGGGGGGCGACGGCGGCGGTACCGTCATCGCAACGGGCACGCCCGAACAGATCGCGAAATGCGAGCGTTCCTATACGGGACAGTATCTATTGACGAAATTGGAGGATAAAAAGGAATGATTCCCGAAATTCGCGTGAAAAAATTAGATCCGCGCGCCACGCTGCCGAGATTCGGCTCTGAGTACGCCGCGGGGGCCGATCTCGTGGCACGGCTTGACGCACCCCTGACGATCGAGTCGGGTGAGACGGTTTTGGTGCATACGGGGCTTGCAATGGAGATCCCCGAGGGCTACGGCGGCTTTATCTACGCGCGTAGCGGACTTGCCAGCAAGCGCGGGCTCGCCCCCGCCAACAAGGTCGGCGTCGTGGATGCCGACTACCGCGGCGAGGTGATGGTCGCCCTTTACAATCAGTCAAAGACCGCGCAGGTCATTGAGGACGGCGAGCGTATCGCACAGCTCGTGATCGCACCCTTTTTGAGGGTGACCTATACCGAATCTGACGAGCTTTCCGATACCGTACGCGGTACGGGCGGCTTCGGCTCAACGGGAAGAAAATAAGGAGAGACATCGTGGCAGACTTAAAGCAGGAAATTGAAAGACGGCGTACCTTTGCGATCATCTCGCACCCCGACGCCGGTAAAACCACGCTGACCGAGAAGTTTTTGCTTTACGGCGGTGCAATTCAGTCCGCGGGCACGGTCAAGGGAAAGGCGAGCGACAAGCACGCCGTTTCCGACTGGATGGAGATCGAAAAGCAAAGAGGTATCTCGATCACCTCGTCAGTCATGCAGTTCGAGTACAACGGCTACTGCATCAACATTCTCGACACCCCGGGACACCAGGACTTCCCGGAGGACACCTACCGCACGCTGATGGCGGCGGACAGCGCCGTGATGGTCATTGACGCGGCGAAGGGCATCGAGCCGCAGACGCGCAAGCTCTTTCACGTATGCGCGAAGCGGGATATCCCGATCTTCACCTTTATCAATAAGCTCGACCGCGAGGCGCAGGATCCCTTCGATCTGCTTGACGAGCTGGAGCGTGAGTTCGGCATCGGCACCTATCCGATTAACTGGCCGATCAGCTGCGGCGTGAATTTTCAGGGTGTCTACGATCGCGCAAAGAAGTGTATCTTAACCTTTGAAAACCACCACGGAGGCCGCCAGCGCCTTGAGGCGATCGCGTGCGATATCACCGAGACCGAAAAGCTCGACTCGCTGATCGGCGAATACCGCCGCCGCGAGCTTTGCGAGCAGGTCGAGCTGCTCGACGGCGCGTGCTTTGACTTTGACCTTGAAAAGGTGCGTCACGGCAAGCTCTCTCCCGTCTTTTTCGGCTCGGCACTCAACAACTTCGGTATTGAGCCGTTTCTCGAGAGCTTTCTCGAGATGACGACCTCTCCCTTAACGCGCAAGGCGGAGGGGGGAGAGGTCGATCCCTTTGACGAGCGCTTCTCGGCATTCGTCTTTAAGATCCAGGCAAATATGAACAAGGCGCACCGCGACCGCATTGCCTTTATGCGCATCTGCTCGGGTAAATTCGAGCGCAATGCGGAATATTTCCACGTGCAGGGCGGCAAGGCACTCAAGCTCTCCCAACCTCAGCAGATGATGGCACAGGAGCGAGAAATCATTGACACCGCATACGCGGGCGATATCATCGGTGTGTTTGACCCGGGCATCTTCTCGATCGGCGACACGATCGCCGATCCCTCTATGAAGATCCGCTTTGAGGGCATTCCCACCTTCGCGCCCGAGCATTTTGCCATCCTTGAGCAGATCGACTCGATGAAGCGCAAGCAGTTCGATAAGGGAATGCGACAGATCGCGCAGGAGGGGGCGATCCAGATCTTCACTCTTCCGGGCTCGGGTATGGAGCGCGTGATCGTCGGCGTGGTCGGTATGCTTCAGTACGAGGTGCTTGAGCACCGTATGCTGACCGAGTACGGCGTGAAGTACAGAAAGACCGATCTGCCGCATAGCCTGATCCGTTGGGTCGAA
>JAZSGY010000030.1:0-3279 GCA_045532985.1 Eubacteriales bacterium
TGTCAAGCCGCCGCTTGGGCGGTGCCGGCAGACGACTATGCGACCGGGGAGGTGCGACTTTTTTCAAAAAGTCGCTTGCCGTCGCCGACGCTCGGGTGAAATCCGCCGAAGCGGCGGATGAGATCCTTCGCTTTGCTCGGATGAAGTCGCTTGCGCGATGAAGTCCTCACTGCGTTCGGATGAGGTGTCAATATCCTCGCTGACGCTCGGATATTGACAAGGCGAGGGGCGGTGTGATATAATGTGTTCGTTCAGACGAACAGTAAAATAACTTGAAAGTTCGCTACGGCGAATGAAGGAGACGAAATGGAATACGTATCGGTCAAGGAGGCGGCAGAGAAGTGGGGGGTCGGCGTGCGGCGCGTGCAGATCCTTTGCCGCGACGCGCGGATCAAGGGGGCGTACCGCTTCGGGCGCGACTGGATGATCCCTGCGACGGCGGTTCTGCCGAACGCGCGAAAGCAGGAGCGTGAGCCGACGCTGCCGATGCCGCGGCGCGCGCCGCTGCTTGATATGACCGATCTATACAGCACGGCGGGGACGGCGGACGCCGCCGCGCAGATGCTGGTCAACAACCCCGAGGCGCACGCGCTCTTTCTCGCGCTGATCGACTATCGGCGCGGCGAGATCGACCGCGTGTACGATAAGGCGCGCTACTTCCTTTCGGCGCATTCGGGCTTTTACGCGATCCTTGGCGGCGGTATGCTCCTCGCGCTCTGCGCGATCTGGCGCGGCGACGTGCATCTGTGGAACGAGGCGAAGCGGCATATCTGCGAGGCACCCTGCCAAACGGCGCAGGAGCGCGAGATCCTGTCGCTGACGCTGGCGATCGTCGACAGCTCGGTCTACGACAACAAGGACTATCCCGATTGGTTCACCGCGGGCAGCTTCGAGGCACTGCCGCCCGACGCGCATCCCGCGGCGAGGGTCTTTTACGTCAAATATCTGTATATGGCGGCGTTTGCCGTCGCCGCACGCGAGCGGAGCGTCGAGGGGGTCGAGGGGCTTGCGCTGATGCGGCTGATCCCCTACGCCGTCGAGCCGATGATCACCGAGAGCGTGGCGGAGCGCACGGTGATCCCCGAGATCTATCTGCGGCTTTCCTGTGCGGTCGCCTATCACAACACGGGGCGGCGCGAGCGCGCGGTGGCGCATATTGACCGTGCGGTCGCGCTTGCTCTTGCCGACGGGCTGTACGGCATTCTGACCGAGTACGTGCGCCACTTCGACGGACTGCTTGAGGAGCGCATCGGCGCGGTCGATCCTGCCGCCGTCACCGCCGTGACTGAGCTTTACCGCACGTACAGCGTCGGCTGGGCGCGGCTGTCGGGGCAGGTACGGAACAAGTACATTGCCACGAATCTCACCCCGCGTGAGCACGAGGTGGCGAAGCTCTCCGCCTTCGGCTTCTCGGTCAAGGAGATCTCGGGACTGCTCTACGTGTCCGAATCGACCGTCAAGCAGACGGTCGCGCGCGTGATCAACAAGACGGGACTGCAAAGCAAAAGCGAGCTTTCCTATATTCTTTGACCGATTGGCTAACAGATGTCTGTAAAAAGATCTTTTTTGGCTTGCAGGTCGCGCGGTTATGCGTTAGAATAAAATCAGAATATTCTTCAAAAAGAGAGGTCTTTTTATGAAGCAATACAAGGTACGGGAATACGCAGAGGGTGAGCTTACCCGCCTTTGGGCGGCGGCAGGCGGTCCTGCCTACGAATTCGAGCTTTGCGTTTGCGGGGAGCTTCCCGAAAACGCTTACGGCTACGAGAGACGGGGGTCGTGCGTGCGCATCCTCGGGCAGAGCGAGCGCGAGCTTGTGCCCGCGATCTATGCGTTTCTTTCGGCGACGGGCTTCGTTTTCGATACGCAAACGCATATCCCGCGCGGTGACCGCTTTACGCCCGACGCCGTGCGCGGGCGGCAGATCATCCGACCGCGGGTCGGACTGCGCGGTATCCGTCAGCACATCAATTTTCCGATGGATATCTCCTCGTATTCGCTCCCCGAGGCGTGCGAATATATCCGTATGCTCGCGCGGCTGGGGATGAACGCGATCACCTTCCACAGCTACGACGGGCAGTGGCACAGAGAGCCCGGCAACTTCTTCTACGGCAACCCGCACAGGGTCGACGAACGTCCCGACCTCGCCGCGGCGATCCGCAACGAAAAATACTATATCATTCCCGAGTGCGAGCCCTATTTTGACGACCGTGCCGCGCGCGGCCGCTTTGCCGTCCGTTGGCTCAACGCCGTGATGGATCAGGCGAAGACCTGCGGGATGCACGTTACGCTCTCGCTTGAGCCTGCCGAGGACGTCGCCGTGACGCGTGAGGCGCTGGCGTTTTACCCGAATATCGATATGCTCGAGCTGATCACGCCCGAGGGCGGCGGCACGGCACCCGAAAGCATCCTTGACGCCGCAGGGCTTGCAAAGAAGGCGCGCACGCTCTTTGGCGACGGTGCGCTGAACGCGGAGGGCGGGCTTGACGGTCTTTACGATAAGGCGGAGCATTCGCCGTGCATCTATCCGACGATGCTCTCGCTTCGCCGTGCGATGGATCAGCTCCCGCACCTGACCGATCTTCCCGTGCGCGTCGGTCTTTACGTGACCGAACCCGAGACGCTCTGCGTCATTAAGAATATCATGGATCGCGTCCTGCCGCGGGATATGATCTTCACCTTCCTCGCCGCACACGGCACCGATGCCGTGCTTTCCAATCTGTCGCAGGCGGCGATGCTGCAGCCGCGCGACCTTGCGCGTACCGTCGTGCACGCGTGGGCGGAGTTTGACGGCAATATGTATATTTTGCAAAACGCGGCGAATGCCGAGGCGCGGCTTCTTTCGTGGCTCTCGGATTTTGCCGATGCGGAGCAGCTTCACGCCGTCTACTTCAACCATTGGCGGACGGCGGAGAATACCCTCGCCATCGCCGCGGCGGGCGCGCTTACCGTAAAGCCTGCCGATATCTGCGACTTCTATCGCGATTACGCGCGCCGCACGGGACTGCCCGACGCCGATGCCTTCGCCGACGCGGCGTACCGCCTCGGCGAGCTTGACGTCTTTTGCCGCAACAACCTCTTTAACATCGGCTTCTGCTACCGCAACTGCTGGACGCGCGCAGGACTTGGCTGGATGCGGTATAAGACCTGCGACAAAATCGAATCTGCTCTTGCCGAGTACGGCGAGCTGCAAAAGACGCTCGCGGCTCTGCGCGACGGCGCCGACGCCGTCGGAAGCGTCGCCGCGCCGCTTTTGACTCTGCTTGAAAACCGCTGTCG
>JAZSGY010000049.1:0-21277 GCA_045532985.1 Eubacteriales bacterium
TGCGGCACGTGCCTTCTGCGCGATACGAAGCACCGACTTTTCAACCGAGTCGGACGCCGTCATCAGGAGGTCGTTGAACTCGTCGATGATGATCACGACGGTCGACATATACTCGCGCTCGGGGTCGTCCTTGATCCCCTCGTTGTACTCCAGCGTGTTCGGCACGCCCGCCTCGCTCAGGATCTCGAAGCGGCGCTCCATTTCGTTGACCGCCCATTCAAGCGCACCTGCCGCCTGATTCGGGTCGGTCACGACGGGAACCAGAAGATGCGGTACCTGACGGTAGGGCGTAAATTCGACCTTCTTCGGGTCAACGAGGATCAGACGCACCTCGTCGGGCGTCGATTTGTAAAGAATACTTGCGATCAGCGTGTTGATACAGACCGACTTACCCATACCCGTAGCACCCGCGATCAGAAGATGCGGTGCCTTCGCAATATCGGTATACATCGGCTTGCCCGTAACGTCACAGCCAAGGCAGACCGTCGTCTTCGAGGTTGCCTTTTTGAACTCGTCGCGATCGACCAGCGAGCGCAGATATACGCTCTGACTGTTGCGGTTCGGTACCTCAACGCCGATCACGTCACGGATGCGCTCGATACGGATACCGTCACACGCGAGGCTCATGCTGATCTCCTCGGCAAGGTTCGTGATCGCGCGCACGCGCGTTCCGTCGTCGGGCTTGATCTCGTAGCGCGTGATGCGCGGTCCCTTCTCGTACGCCACCACGCGTGCCCCGACACCGAAGGTCGAGAGCGTGCGGATCAGCGTTTCCGCATTCGCGCGGATCTCCTCGTCGGTGACTGCGTCGGCGTTATAAACGGGCGGATCCAGCATATCGAGCGGCGGCGACTTGTATTTCGACGAGGGTCTCGTCTTCTTCGGCTCGGGGCTCTTTTGCGCGTTACTGCGCGCCTCCTCGTCGGGGAGCTCGCCGATCTCTCGTCCGTCGGATACCGACCCCATATTCACGGCGTCGGCAAGAATACTGCCGTCGTCGGTATGGCGGCGCTCGATCGGTGCGGGTGCGACCTCCTCAACGCGGATGCGCGTGCGGGTCGTCTTGATCTGTGCATCCTCGGGAGAGGGCTCCGTGCGGATATCCTCGACCGCCAGCGGCCGCGTGCCCGCAGAGGTGATCCTTGCAAGCTCCTCAAAGCTGTGGTCAACGTCCTCGACCGCCTCGATCTCACTGTACTCAAAGCTCGGTGCTGCCGTCGGCTCCTCCACCGGCTGATCGCCGTTGACGATCGGAATGTTTGCCAAAAGCGCACTGTCGTCAATCAGCTCGGTCTGTTCTGCGGGGAGCGCGTCTCCGTCGGGAAAGCTCTGATCTGCGTCAAAATCGTAAAGGACCGAGAGCGGAGAGCTGCTGTGCCGCGCCTCCTTCTTTGGAAGCGGTGCGGGTGATGCGGGTCGCTCCTCGGGGAAGATCGTCTCGTCAAAAATATCGTAGACCTGACGGCGCGGGGCAGGGCGCTCGGGCTCTGCCTTCGGCAAGAGCGGCTCCTTCGGCTTTTGCGCCTTCTCGGCAGCCTTTTTCTCTGCCGCCTCTTTTTGCGCCTTTTCACGCTTTTCACGCAGGCTTTGAAGGCGGGTCGGCAGCGTACGCGAAAATGCGTAGGCACGCTTGAAGTCCAAGCCCGTTCCAAAGAGCAAAAAGAGCCCGAATACCAAAACGCAGAAAAGGATCGCACCAACGGGGCCGACGGTCGACAAAAGTCCGAAGGCGATCAGATTTCCAAAGAATCCGCCGCCGCGGCGCGAAACGCCCATCCTGTAAAACTCGCTCGCGCTGAAGATACGCGCATCGGCGTCGGTTGCCGCAATATAGGCAATGATCCCGACGAAGGTAAGGAAAAAGAAGGAGATCAGCCCGGCGAACAGCGCGTTCTTCTCACGCACGTCGTGCCGCCAACGGATGGCGCGCAAAACTAAAACGGGCGGCAGAAAATAAGAGGCAAAGCCAAACAGACCGAACATACAGTCGCCAAGCCACTTTCCAACGGGTCCGATCAGACCGTCCGCATCACGGTCGATGAGCGAAATGAGCAAAAAGAGAGCCAAAACGCAAATGAGGATCGGGATCAGCAGATGGATCTTTCTCGACGTATCGCGAAAATCCCGACGTTCTCTTTGACGGCGCGGCTTGCCCTCGCGCACTACGGGTGCATCATCTTCGTATTCGTTGCGACTGTCCTCACGCGCGCGGCGCTCCCTTTTGGAGGTGTCCCTCGCTTCGTTGCGGGAGGATCGCTTCTTCCAAAACCTCATAGTCTTTTCCTTTCTCTTTTGCTTTTATATTCCTGTGCGCTCTCGCACACGTTTTCGTATAAAAAGGATACGATACCCTATAATAATATATGATACCAAAAAAACGGAAAAAATACAAGGGGGTATCGTAAAAAACTATGACGAACACCGAAAATAAAATACAAAGGGAGTGGATGATCCTCGCCGCCGCTGCTCTGCTTGCAGGCTTTCTCAACGGTCTGCTCGGCGCGGGCGGCGGGATCGTTCTGTATTACGCAATGCGCCGCCGTGCGGGCGGCGACCGCACCGCCTTTCAGATGAACGTCGCCGCGGTTCTCGTCTTTTCGCTCATCTCCTCTGCCGTCTACCTTCTGCACGGCAATCTCGATATCCGCAGGACCTTGCCCTTTTTACCCGTCGCCGTAGTGGGCGGATTTCTCGGTGCATTCCTTTTGCCGCGCATCAGGGTCGAATACCTGCGCCTCATCTTTGCCGCTGTCACCGTCTTTGCGGGGGTGCGGATGCTGTTATGAGCCTTCTTGATTTTCTCGCGGGACTTCTGATCGCCGTACTGGCAGGACTCGGGGTCGGTAGCGGCGGCCTCTTTACCGTCTATCTCACGCTCGCGCACGGCACACCGCAGCCTCTCGCGCAGGGGATGAACCTTTTCTTCTTCGTCTTCGCGCTCGCGGCATCCGCCGTCATCGCCATCAGACGCGGCGCGTACGAAAAAAAGACGCTCCTCACCGTGTTATCCCTCGGTGCTGTCGGCGCCGTGCTGGGTAGCTTCCTCTCGGGATTTCTCCCGGGGCTTCTTGTGCGCCGTATCTTTGGCGGCTTTCTTGCGATCGCGGGGCTTTTTTCTCTGAAGCAGGATAAAAAAATCCATTGACAGAACCCGTTTTCCGTGATACAATATACTGTAAATATATTTTATCCTGATTTTGGAGATACGTATATGGATAATCTCGAGCAAAAGATCACCGAAAAAGCAACGGCGGCAAAGAGCCTTTTTCAGCGCGCGCTTGATATCGCGCGGGAGGATATTGCCGCATACCGTCGCCGTGACCCCGCCGCCACCTCGGATGCGGAGGTTGCCCTGCTTTATTCGGGCTTTCACGCAGTGATGGCACACAGGATCGCAAATAAGCTGCACAAAAGCGGCTACCGCCTTTCGGCGCGCGCCGTCAGCCAGGCGGCACGCTTTATGACGGGGATCGAGATCCACCCCGCCGCCACCATCGGTAAGGGACTCGTGATCGACCACGGCTCCTCGGTCGTGATCGGCGAAACGGCAGAGATCGGCGACAACTGTACTCTCTATCAGGGCGTCACCCTCGGCGGTACGGGTAAGGATACGGGGAAGCGTCACCCGACCCTCGGCGACAACGTGCTCGTCGGCGCGGGTGCGAAGGTGCTTGGCCCCTTCCGCGTCGGCAGTAACGTGAAGATCGCGGCAAACGCCGTCGTGCTGAAGGAGATCCCCGACAACTGTACGGCGGTCGGCATCCCCGCACGCGTCGTCAAGTGTAACGACGAGCGCGTGTGTGACGAGCTCGACCAGATCCACATTCCCGACCCGATCGAAAAGGAGCTGTCGCGCCTGGAATCCCGCATCGCACAGCTCGAGGAAAAACAGAAATAAGGAGGTACATATGATACAGTTTTACAACACCATCAGCGGTAAAAAGGACGAATTCGTAACCGTCGAAGCAGGAAAGGTCAAAATGTACGCCTGCGGTCCTACCGTCTATAACTATTTTCACGTCGGCAACGCGCGTTGCTTCGTCGTGTTCGATATGCTCCGCCGCTATCTCGAATACCGCGGCTATGAGGTCACCTTCGTCCAGAACTTCACCGACATCGACGATAAGGTCATCAAGCGCGCGAATGAGGAGGGCGTGACCTACGACGTCATCGCCGCCCGCTACATCGACGAATACTTCAAGGATGCGAAGGGGCTGGGTGTCAAGCCCGCAACCGTCCATCCGCTTGCAACCGATAATATTGAGCAGATCCTTGACATCGTCAGATCCCTCGTTGACAAGGGCCACGCCTACGCCGTCGACGGCGACGTTTACTTCCGCACCCACACCTGCCGCGGCTACGGCAAGCTGTCGGGTCAGCCGATCGAGGATCTTGAGTCGGGCGCACGCATCGACATCAACGACAAAAAGGAAAACCCCCTCGACTTCGCCCTCTGGAAGGCGGCAAAGCCGGGTGAGCCCGCTTGGGAATCGCCGTGGGGTATGGGCAGACCGGGCTGGCACATCGAATGCTCGGCAATGAATATCCGCTACCTCGGTGAATCGATCGATATCCACTGCGGCGGTCAGGACCTCATCTTCCCCCACCACGAAAACGAGATCGCGCAGTCCGAGTGCTGCACGGGCAAGCCCTTCGCACGCTATTGGCTGCACAACGGTTATATCAACATCGACAACCGCAAGATGTCAAAATCCCTCGGCAACTTCTTCACCGTGCGTGAGATCGCCGAGAAATACGGCTACCTGCCGATCCGTCACTTCATTCTCAGCGCACACTATCGCAGTCCCATCAACTTCTCGAAGGAGATCATCGAGCAGTCCGCCGCCGCGCTGGAGCGAATTTTCAACTGCGCCGACTCCCTTGACTTCTTCCTCAAAAACGCGCCCGAGGAAGCGCTTCGCGACGGCGAGGACGCACTCATCGCGCGCTTTGAAGCGTCCCGTGAAAGAATGATCGAGGCAATGGACGACGATTTCAATACCGCCGACGGTATCGCCGCCCTCTACGATCTCGTGCGTGACCTGAACTCCGCCGTCAACGGCGCGACCCCCGCATCGAGCGCCGCCGTCAAGGCAGGTAAGGCGATCTTTGACGAGCTGACGGCTCTCTTCGGCTTCGTGAAGGAGTCGGGCGCTGACGACGCCTTCATCGCAGAGATCGAGGAAGCGATCGCCGCAAGAACCGCCGCAAAGAAGGCAAAGAATTACGCCGAGGCAGACCGCATCCGCGCCGAGCTTCTTTCGCGCGGCGTCGTCCTTGAGGACACCGCACAGGGCACGAAGTATAAGATCAACAAATAAATACCAAATAAAAAGAGCTCCTTTCGGACCGCCTTTTATTTGGTATTTCAGTAGGGTTTTTCGCCGGGATTTTCAACGGTTTTGTAGAGTGCCTCGTAGTACTCGAGAAGCATCTCGCCCTTGTGTCCGTCACAGCCTGCCGTAGTAACGATCCCGTTCATTTCATCAACGAGCGCAGGATCTACGAAATCAAAGCTGTCGGGATCCACAAGCATATGATCGCGGATCTTCTGACCGTTACGGTCAAGCTCACCCTTCAGCTGCATCTCCTCAAGCCTTGCGGCGGTTTCAAAAACGTCCTCCAGCGTCAGGATGTGGGAATTGACCTCGTACAGATTCATATTGTTCTTAAGGCGTCCCCAGCCGCAGGTTTTATAGTCCTGCGACACGTTGAGAATGAAGTTGTTTTCGAGCAGAATATTGTATACCTGCTGCTGATGGTCGGTGTTCCATTCATCAGCTCCCTGCAGACAGAGGAAGGACCACTGCGACAGCACGTTCGCATCCACCCAGACCACGTTGTTGTAGGTGTACCAATGGGAGGCAGAACCGTCGTGATAGCAAGCGCCCCAGGTTTTGTTGAAGCGCTCCTCTTCGGTCGATCCGCAGTACAGATAGTTGTCGTGCATGAAATTGAAGTGCTGATCGTATTCGATGGTCGCATTGCCGCTAAGCACGTAGATCGCGCCGCCGTCACTCATCAGACGCATATAGTTTTCAATGTAGTTGTAAGCGATCTCAGCACCGAGGACGTTGACGAACGTGCCGTACTCCGCAGTCGATTTGCTCCAGCCCCAGCCGACCGAAATGCCCGTATAGGAGCAGTTGATGATTGAATTGAAGCAGATCGACAGATTCTGCGCCTTCGTGACCGTGATCGCACAATGCTCGTAAAAGACCGTTGCAATATTATGCATATAGTTGTTTTCGATCTTCAAATTCGTATGCGCGTTGGTGTCGACGTTCCAGCCGGCAGGATCGCCGACAAGGATCGATGAGGCGCCGATCTCCTCAAAGCTGTTGCCCGTGATCAAAATATTCACGTTCACACCGCGCAGGACGATACCCGATGCGTACAGCTCGTAAAAATCACAGTCGGCAAGCGTCAGATTCGTCAGGTTCTGTCCGTAGATCGCCGCCTCGGTGCCAAACAGATTGATCTTTTGATTCCAACCCGCTTGGTTAGAAATGTGACCGTCCTCTGTCGTCGAATTGTTGCTCGTGCCTGTAAAGGAAAGCCCGCTGATGCTGACGTTTGACAAATTCTTCAGAACGAGCAGATTTTCAAGTGTCGAAAGCCCTGCCGTCTTGTCGCCCGATTTCGGGATGTAGCTGACGTATCCGCTTTCAAGGTCGTAGTAGTACTCACCGGGCTCGTCAAGCAGGTAAACGCTGTTCTTCAGCGTCGCGTAGTCGAGCTCGCGCGCTACGTCGTGCTGGGGCCTCATGACGCCGTCCCTGAATTTGGTGTAGGTCGATGCATCCGAGTAATTCAGAACGAGCGCGTACATATTGTCGTAATTCTTGTTGCTGATCGTGGTCGCCGCGTTATCGACCGTTGCAAAGCTTCCAAGACTGTGGTCAAAGTCGATGTCAACGATACGGAAGCCCATATAGTACCACTCGATCCTGATCCAAAGCTCGGTGCCCGCAATGTCAACGTTCCCTGCGCGGATCTCTTCGACGGGGAAGTACTGATCGATCAGTGAACGGTCAACGTACGCAACGAAGTAGATGTTGCCGTTTTCGTTCTCATACGCCTCGTCGGCAAATTTGCGCTCACCCGCCCGCTCGGTAAAGTAGGTGAAGCTTCTCGTCATCAGCTTCTCCTCGGTGGTCGCAAGCGTTGCGAGCTTGCCGTCCGCGTAAAAGCTGCGGAACAGCTGATCGCGATATTTTTCGGGGATTCTGTGTGATATCTGATCCGTTCCGTCAACGGGTGTGAAGGAGGAAAGCGGGATCTCGTAATTGCCGGAGAGCGTCGCGTCATTGCCCTTGATCTGCAGCTTATACTCACGCGCGTAATCCTTGCCGTCAAGCGTCAACGCTTCGTCAACGAAATAGTCGCCCGTGAGAACGTTCAGAATAACATTGAGCGCGATCCCCTCCTTTGAAAGCAGAGAATCGATCTCTTCAAATGCCCGCGTCAGCGTCTTGAAGGGTGCCCCACGGCTTCCGTCGCCGCTATCGCTTCCGTTTTTCGCATCCACGTAAAGGGGAAGCTCGGTGTACGCGCCGTTTGCAGTCGCAAGCAGGGTCTCGTTGCTCTTGTATTTTTCAATACCGTTGATCAGGTAGTTACAAAGGTCAAGCATCGAAACGCCGTGTCCGAAGTTGCCGCTTTGTGCATTGTTGTAGTAAGTCAGCGTTTCGCCGTCCTTTTCAAGCGTTACGTAAGCGCGGAAGACGTATTTCTTACAAAGCTCGTCGGGGCGCGTGTACTGATCGAAGAATACGCTGTAACCGAACTTGTCGGTCTGCCCGATCATACCGCTTTTGCCGCCGCTTGTCGTATATACGACGTGTGACTTGAAAGCCGATTCGACCGTCAGGTCGTCAAATGCGCGGAGTGCTTCGCCCTGCGGTGCCATCAGAACGCCCGCTGTGACCTTGTAGCCCTGCGCCTCAACGCCCGAGATCTTATCAAGATTCAGGGAGAAGATGGCGGCAAGCTCGTTGCCGACTCCCTCGGTCTTGGCGGCAAATCCCTCGAAGTTCAGAAGAATGACCGAAAGTGCGTTGTCAAGCGCACTCTGGAGCGTCGCTCTGTCAGTCGTAAAATCGTAGCCCGCCCAAGCGCGGTAGATCGTCAGTCGGTCGCTCTCCGAAACGACGGAAAATCTGCCAAGATCGAGCTGATGATAGGCACAAAGATCCGCAAAATGATTCTGCAGCTGCTCCTCGGAGGACAGCGCGTGATCGTACACGCGGATCGCGTATACGGTCGACGGTACGTCCGCGAACATACGGAAGGAGCCTGCCTCCGCCAGACGCACGGGGTGATTTACAGAGCCGCCCTTATAACGCCCGTCACCGTGCAGACCGAGGGAAAATGCGGCGTCGATACTGCCATCGGTATTCGTCTTCAATTTGAAGGTCGCATTGTAGATCCCGACCTCGGTGTAGTTGCAGTCACGGTACTGCTCTGCCAGCAGCTTGACCTCGCCGGGGTGATTCCAGTCGCCGTTGGTGGAGAAGGAGGTCGTGATGCTGGTCATATTCGAGATCCCCTTCGGCTCCGTGTGGACCGTGTGATTGGCGTAGAGCGCGAAATTTCCGACCTTGAAAAGATAATCCCAGTCGCCGTACCAGTTCTTCCCCTGATCGCCGTTTAACCACGTAGCGGTTTCGGTTCCTTCCATCGGCATGCCCATGTCCTGCAGGATCACCTCGACGGTATAGTTGCCGTCGGGGAGCTGATCAAGACCGAAGTCGAGATAGTGCGAGCCGTTCATCGTGCCGCGCACCGCCGCCTGCGTGATCTCGTAGCCAATGCCGTTATCAAAGGCTCGCCATCCCGTTTCCAGCGTGTGGGGATCTCTGTTTTCATCAATATAGGTGCGCGTTTCTCGGCGACCGTTCAGGAAAAAGGTGTCGAAGCTGCCGTCCTCGTTCAGGATCTTGTTCATCCACTTTCCGCTACCCGTGGAGTTGATGGAGATCGTGTCCTCGTTTTCGGGATCGTACGCGGTCAAAAGAATGGTAAGACCGTCCTGCACGTAAAGCTGATCGTATACGTTCATCGACGGCTTGTAGGTCAACCCCTTGATCGCGGCGTCAAGGTCGCTCTGTGCATTTGCGGGATCGGAGGAGAAGCCGTAGGAATACATCTGCTCCATCAAAAGCGCTCTTTGATCCTGCGTCATTGCGGAAAATTGAGCCAGATCGAAGTCATAGAAGCAAGCAAGGTCGGCGAAGTGGTTCCGGATCTTCTGCGCCTCGGTCAGCACGCGGTCGTATATGCGGATCGCGTAGGTATAGCCGGGAATATCGCTGTTTAAGATCAGGTTGCCGGCTGCTCCCTCGCTAAGCCGGTCGTTCGGTATGTAATCGACGGTGCCGCCGGTTGTATATTGCGCCTCTCCCGTCGTCATGCTGAAGACCTCTTTGCCGTTGCTTCTCCAATCGTAGGTATAGTTGCCGTCACCCGTTGCGATCTTGTCAAGCGTCAGGTTCGTCATGTTCGCCTCACCCTGCAGCGTGGTGATCTGCTGGATGCGGTTCTGGTTGCCGGCAATGTTTCCGGTCTCGGTATAAGCCATCCACGCGGCGTAGATGCCGGGCGCGGCGTTCGGACGGGTATAAGCCTTCAAGGGACCGAAGAAAAAGCCGTAGCTCCAATCTCCGTCACCCTGATACATCGTTGCGCTCGCCATCGAATGGCTGTATCCGTCGGTATCAACGTATCCCGTATAGCCCGATACCCATTCGAGCGTATATTCGTCCTCGGGAAGAATGCGCCCAAGATCGATCGAGAACGCAGTGCGATCCATATCGGTCGTTCTGTAATAGTTCGGAGCGAAAAAGTCGGGCATAGTGTATCCAAGTCCCCGATCGGTCAGCTCCCAACCGAAGAGCCGCAGATCGGCAACCGACGTGTCCTGCGTATACGTACCGCTGGCGGGATCGTAGACCTCACCCTTCATCACCTGCTTCACGATAACGCGCAGAACGTTATCAATGGTATGCGTATAGGTGTAGTAGACGTTGGGATCCGCGGTCGTGCTGTAATACAGCGTCGTCGTCACGCGATAAAGCGGCGTCGTGCCGTCCTCGGCATACGTGACCTTGACGTATTCCTTCGTCCCGTCGTGGGGGATGTCCTTGACGGCGGGCATCTGTACCGTTACGGTTGCTGCCATGCTGGTCTTTTGACCGCTCAGCTGGTACACCGTCCCCGTAAGGCTGTCGCGCCAGAGGGCGGAGCCGTCGTCGTTGACCGTCACCCACTCCTCGTCAGCGATCAGAAATGCCACGAGCCCCTCTCTGTAATACAGATCCTCCCCCGTCAGCACCTCGCCTGCGATGGGCGTGCCCTCAGGCTCGCTTGCCGCCGCGCCCGTAACAGCGAGCGGTAAAAGCGAAAGCAAAAGCGAAAGTAAAAGGAAAAGGGAAGCGATTCTTTTGTTCATAGATAACATCTCCTTGATCTAAAATTACATTTTTACAAGTATGATTTTATCACAAGGAATATTTGATGTCAACGGATTTCGATTTGCAAATCGTATTTTTGTATATTATCACAAAAAACAAAACGGAGTTTTGTTGAATCTGCCGAAACCGACTTGTCAAAAAGGAACGAGCTTCGAAAAAATAAGTTACAAAATAACAAATATAAGAAAAGCTGCCCGAAGGGATCCGAAAAGCTCCTGTCGGGCAACTGCATATTCAGGGAAAAAAGGGGAGCATACCGCGGATCCTCTCCGCAAGTGCCTCTGAGACGGGTGCCATAGGCAAGCGCAGATGCGGCGGATAGATCCCCGAGAGCGAGAGGGCGCATTTCACGGGCGCGGGATTCGTCTCGGCAAAGAGCAGACGGATCATGGGAAGCAGTTCAAGCTGTAATTTCTCCGCCGCCTTGAAATTTCCCTCAAGACAGAGGCGGCAAAGCCGTGCCGTGCTGACGGGTGAAATATTGGAAAGCACCGAGATCACACCCTTCGCCCCCATCGCCATCGTCGGGACGATCTCCGAATCGTTGCCCGCATAGACCGTCAGCGCATCACCAAGCCGCGCACGCGTGTCGGCAAGCTTGTTGATATTTCCGTCCGCCTCCTTGATCGCTACGATGTTCGGATGCTCCGAAAGCACTGCGTAATCCTCGACCGACAGGTTGACACCCGTGCGACTCGGCACGTTATAAAGGATCACGGGCAGGCTCGTCGCGTCGGCGATCGCCAGAAAATGACGGCGGATCCCCTCGCACGTCCCCTTGTTGTAATAGGGCGTGACTGCAAGCAATGCGTCGGCGCCGAATTCGCGTGCTCGCTTTGCGTAACAGACCGACCGCTTCGTAGAATTGGAGCCCACGCCGACGATCAGCGGTACGCGCCCGCGGATGATCTCCGCCGCCCACTCAGTCAGGGCAAAGCGCTCACTGTCCTCAAGCGTCGCCGCCTCTCCCGTCGTACCCGCCACCACCAGCGCGTCGATCCCCGCATCCAGCTGATGCTCGACCAACGTCCCGAATGCCGAAAAATCGATCCCGTCCTCCTTGAACGGCGTTGCAAGGGCGGTCGCCGCGCCCGTAAAGATCGGTTCTTTATTGATTTTGCTCATAATTACCTCGTTTCGCTTGCAAAAGTCAAAGCTTTGATGTATAATAAATTGAAATGAATAGCAGTAACAGTATATGCCGAAAAAGGCAGGAAGGTATTCTATGACCGAACAAACCGAAATCGTCAACAAACGCATCGCAACCGACCTTGTAACCGCGGATTTTTATTACGATCTGCCCGAGGAGCTGATCGCACAGACCCCCACGGAGCAAAGGGACGCGTCGCGCCTTTTGGTGCTGAATAAAGAAAACGGTGCGCTCTCGCATCACCGCTTTTATGAGATCGTCGACTATCTTCGTCCCGAGGATATGCTCGTCGTCAATTCCTCGAAGGTCATTCCCGCCCGTCTGCTCGGCACTGCCGACAAAAATGGCGGACCGATCGAGCTTCTGCTTCTGAAGCAGCACGCCGACGGCACGTGGGAGACCCTCGTCCGTCCGGGCAAGCGTGCAAGACTTGGAGCGACCCTCAGCTTCGGCGGGATCCTGAAGGCAGAGGTCGTAGCGATCGTTGAGGAGGGCAACCGCCTCGTGCGCTTCACCTATCCCGACACCTACGGCAGCATCTACGAGGTGCTGGACGCCGTCGGCAATATGCCCCTGCCCCCCTATATCACCGAGCGCCTCTCGGACAAGGATCGCTATCAGACCGTCTACGCGAAACAGATCGGCTCCGCCGCCGCTCCCACCGCAGGCCTGCATTTCACCCCCGAGCTGATCGAGCGGATCAAGGAAAAGGGCGTCGGCTTCGGCGAGGTCACGCTCCACGTCGGGCTCGGCACCTTCCGCCCCGTCAAGGTTGAAAAGATCGAGGAGCACGTGATGCACGCCGAGTATTTCTCCATCAGTGAGGGAACCGCGGCAGAGATCAACCGCCGCAAAAAGGCAGGCGGCAGGATCATCGCCGTCGGCACGACCTCCTGCCGCGTCCTTGAAAGCGTCACAGACGAAAACGGCGAGGTCAAAGCAATGTCGGGCAACACGAAGATCTTCATCTACCCGGGCTACAAATTCAAAGCGATCGACGCCCTGATCACAAACTTCCACCTCCCCGAAAGCACCCTTTTAATGCTCGTCTCCGCCCTTGCAGGGCGTGAGCATATTATGAATGCCTATGAAACGGCGGTAAGGGAGAGGTATCGCTTCTTCTCCTTCGGCGATTGCATGCTCATTCAATGAGCATGCAATGAATTGCAACCTTGCGGTTGCATGAATTGAGCATATGTGCTCATGAATTGGCTTCGCCATGAATTGCACTGACGTGCATTGAAGGTTGCAAATCAATTCATGGAGCGCGAAGCGCGAGAAATCATGAAACGGAGTTTCAATTCATGACGGCTTGCCGTCAATTAATTAAATTTCTTATATATCATCAACATAGTAGACGCGATGCTGATGATATATAAGAAAATAATTCTTAAAAAAGCATTGACAAAATCACGGTATCGTGATATAATATGATTGAGGATAACATCAAAAGGAGAATAACAATGCCTGTATTATCGAGATTTTACGGAATAATTATTAGAATGTATTTTTTGCAGAGCGAGCACAATCCGCCACATATCCACGCAATTTATAATGAAGATGTCGCAGCAATAGATTTTATGACGGGAGAGGTTCTCGAAGGGCATCTCCCGAGTAAAGCAATGAATATGGTGCAGGAATGGATTTCTATGCATAAGGATACTTTGATGGAAATATGGAAAACACAGGAGTTCAAGAAGATCCCACCGCTTGAATAAGGAGGTAGTATAATGTTTCACAAAATCAAAAATGTTTCTGCTCTCCCCGAATATAAATTGAGTGTTCAGTTTTCGGAGGGAGTTACGAAGATTTATGACGTAAAGCCGTTGTTTGAAAAGATTCCGTTGTTTGCTGAATTAAAGGATAATCAGGCGGAGTTTGCTTGCGTTTCTGTGGATGTCGGTGGCTACGGTATCGTTTGGAACGATGATCTAGGTCTCTCTTGCGACGAGCTTTGGGAAAACGGTGTGCGGGTTGATACACCCTTTGACGGACTGATGGCATTCAGCGATGCAACCGAGCTTTGGGGACTCAATGAAAGTACGCTTCGTAAGGCAATCACATATGGCAAATTGGTCAACGGCGTTGACGTTTGCAAATTCGGGAAACAATGGGTCGTGTCTGTTGATGCAATGAAAAGGGAATACGGAAACGGTCATGAAAGGGTATGATTACCGACTGATTTGTTCAATATTACCAATCGGTAAAATCTTATATACAATCTCTGCTTTATATGGTATACTGAAACGAGGAAAAAGCTCACGCGCGGCGGTAGGCGAGAATGGCAAATTCCGCAGACACGTCAAGGTGATCGAGTACGGCGATGCGCTCTCTTGCACTTTGCGGCGTGCGGTAGTAGTAGGGCGTCATTTTGAAAAGACTGTCGAGCGCCGCATCCTCTAAATGCATTTTAAAAACCACGTCGGTGCGCCCCAGAAAATCAAACGCGGGCAGTGCCGTATCGGCGAGCTTGTTTTCATACGGCTCGCTATATAAAAGCTCCTTCAGCTCCCACAAATGCCGTGCCAGCGGTACGGCAAGCAGAAGGATACCGTTTGGCTTCAGCACGCGGGCAAATTCCTCGGCGCACAGTGGGGCAAACACGTTATAGATCAGATCGAATCCGCCGTCTGCAAACGGTAGCTTGTAAAGGCTTGCCGCCGCAAGGTGTGCGCCGCATTTCCGCCGACCGCCAAGCGACAGCGCGTCCTTTGACACGTCAACGCCGTAGGTCTCGGGTGCTTTCCCGCGTGCGGACAGCGCCGCGATTACTCCTTCGGTATAGTAGCATTCACCGCACCCCGCGTCAAGCAGGGTCGGGTGCCCGTCGGTGTAGCGGTCGATCTCGGCACACAGGGCATCGAGCAGCGGTCGGTAATATCCGCCGTCCAGAAATTCGCGCCGTGCGGACAGCATCAATCGGTTGTCGCCGTGCTGACGCTTGCCCGACGGGGGCAAAAGATTGACGTATCCGCTCCTCGCGCGGTCGTAGCTATGGTTTTTATCGCAAACGAGGCGGGTATTCTCCTCGTACAGCGGTAAATGACAAACGGGACACGAGAACATTTTTCATTCCTCCAATAATTTCAACTTCATTTTACCATATATTTTAGAAAAGGTCAAGGAAAACAGTATGCAGATCACAGAAAAAGGGCGCATCCTCGGCGTCGATTACGGTGACGTCCGCACAGGGCTTGCCATCTCCGACCCCACGGGCTTCCTCGCCTCGGGCATCGGGTACATAAAGCCGGGTGGGATGAAGAATACCGCGCTCGCCGTTGCCGCCGCGGCAAGGGAGCAAAACGCCGTCGGCATCGTCGTGGGACTCCCCAAAAATATGAACGGCACGGAAGGCGAGCGCAGTGACGTCATCCGCGCCTTCGTAGCACTCCTTGCCGAGCAGACCGCACTCCCCATCGTCCTCTTTGACGAACGCCTCTCAACGATGGAGGCACATCGCTTTTTAAGCCTTACCGACGTCGGCGGCAAAAAAAGAAAGCAGGTCGTCGACACGCTCTCGGCACAGATCATTCTGCAGGACTACCTCGACTGTCAAAAAAACGCTAAGTAAAAGGAGAAATCACCTTGGAAGATCTCGAAAAAAACCAAAGTGGGGAAACGGTAACCGTCAAGGCCTCACGCCGATCCGTCATTTTTCTGGCAATTTCCTTCGTTCTTTTATTCGCCTCCGTCCTCTTTTTCTGCTTCGCGCTCGACCGCTATCAGAAGGCAAAGGAGCAGCTCGGTGAGATCACGCTGATGATCGAACGCTACGAATCAACGGTCGCGACCGAGGGGACGCCCGTCGGCGCGGCGGCTGTCGCGGCGCCGAGCGTTGCGGAGCTTGCCATTTGCGACGCAGACTACAAAAAGCTCGCGGCAGGCAGTGCGATCTCCTTCTGCGACGTCGGTGATTACAGCTTCCTCGTTACGAATCACCACGTGGTAGAGAATGCCGAGAAGATCATGGTCATCACCCCCGACGGCTCCCGCATTGAGGCGGCGCTCTGGGGCTACGATTATCAGGCGGATATCGCCGTCTTACGGATCGCCAAAAACAGCTCGCTTGTCCCCGCACGCATCGGCTACAGCAGTAATCTCGGGCTCGGTCAGGCGATCATCACCGTCGGCAACCCCACGGGCAGTCTCCCGGGCACGCTCGGCACGGGTATCATCAGTCACCTTTCACGCAACGTTGCCGTCAACGGCGACCACGTGATCAAAATGCTGCAGATCGACGCCGCGATCAGCAAGGGCAGCAGCGGCGGCGGTCTGTTCGATATGGAGGGCAACCTCATCGGCATTCTCTCCGCAAAGGCGGCGACCCCCGAATCCGAGAACATCGGCTTCGCGATCCCGATCGACAGCGCCTTCGACCTCTTTGAGGAGATCCTCAAGCTGCGTACCGACAGTAAGAAGAACACCCTCGGCATTCTGCTTGACGCCGACTCCAAGATCCTCTCCTACGCCTACACCGACGAGATGGTGGGAACAGTCAAGACCGAAATGGGCGTTGAGCTGGAATACGACCTTCTCCCGGGCGACCGACTGCTTTACATCGACGGCTACAGGATCGATGAGATCGAGGATTACTACGCCGCCGTCGCGCGCGTGCGCGCAGGACAGCGCGTTACCGTCGTGGTGCGCCGCACCTATACCGTTGAAGGCTCGACTCAGCAGTACGCCAGCGACATTGCCATTGATATCACCGCGCACGTCTCGGGTAATACCGGATCATAAAACGAAAGGACTCAGAAAGCTATGAAAGCATATCCGCTTCATGATGCACACTGCCTTGTATTCGATGCCCCCGCCACCTCCTTTAACGACGCCCTGCCGCTCGGCTGCGGCGACCTCGGCGCAATGCTCTACGGCGACCCCGCCGACGAAAGGATCACGCTGAACTACGACGAGCTTTGGACGGGCTACCCCCGCGACTTCAACCTCCGCTCCTCAGCAGAGGACGTTGCGTGCGCACGCCGTGCCGCAATGGCGGGCGACCGTCTGGAAACACAGCGCATTCTCGAGGAAAGCATCCCGCGCTTCAACGCGGAATCCTATCAGCCGATGGGTACGCTCCTGATCCGTCGTGGGGATGGCGAATATACCGACTATCACCGCAGTCTCGACCTTCGCACCGCCGCCGCCACGGTCACCTACCGCAAAAACGGCGTCGCGTATACCGAGACCGCGTTTGCCTCCTACCCCGCACACGCGCTCGTCGTCAGACTGACGGCTGATACCGACGGCGCACTCGCCTTCACGGCATCCCTCGCCTCCGAGCTGCGCTACACGACGCTGTCGCTGTCCGACGCGCTTGCAATGGACGGCGAGTGTATGGGCAACTCGGAATACAACCGCAAAATGTTCCCCGAGCGCGCCTTTACCTATTCCGACAAGCCCGAGGAGCAGGGGATCCACTTCCGCACCCTTTTACGCGTGCAAAGCAACGGCAGCGTGATCTACACGGATGACGCCGTGACCGTGGAAAACGCGACCGAGGCGACCTTGATCCTCACCTGTGAATCCTCCTTCAACGGCTTCAAAAAGCATCCGACCCTCGAGGGGAAGGAATACAAAAACGCCGCGTACGCAAAGCTGACTGCGGCAAGCATTGATTTCGACGCACTCTACGACGCGCACCTCGCCGATTACACGCCCTTTTACGACCGCGTGGAGCTTGACCTCGGCGGTACGGTCGACAGCGGCAGGACGCTCTCACAGCGTATGGCGGCGCTTGCCGACGGCGGCGACGATCTTTCGCTTTTTAACCTTCTGTTCAATGTCGGACGCTACCTGACGGTCGCCGCCTCGCGCGCGGGCACACAGCCCACCAACCTGCAGGGCATCTGGAACGACCTTGTGAATCCCCCGTGGCACTGCAATTACACCACCAACATCAATACCGAAATGAACTATTATCCCACGCTGATGTGTAACCTTCCCGAAATGTATGAGCCTCTGCTTCGTATGATCGGGGAGCTTGCCGAAAACGGCAAGGAAACGGCGCGCGTGATGTACGGCGCGCGCGGCTTCGTCACCCACCACAACACCGACCTCTGGCGTATGACCGCGCCCCCCACGGGCAGGGTCTGCTGGCTCTATTGGCCGATGGCGTCGGGCTGGTTCTGTCGCCACCTTTACGAGTATTACGAGTATACCGAGGATCTCGCCTTCCTGCGCGATACGGCGTATCCGATTTTGTCGCTTGCCGCCGCCTTCTATCTCGATATGCTCACCGAGGATCCCGACGGCTACCTGATCATGTCGCCCTCGACCTCACCCGAGAATCAGTTTTTTGAAAAGGGACATTATTGCGGCGTTGCCGAGACCTCGGCAATGACGATGTCGATCATCCGCGAGCTGTTTTCAAACGTCCTCGCCGCAGCGGATCTGCTCGTGATCGCGGACGATCCGCTCCTTGACGAGATCAAAGCCGCCCTGCCGCGCCTTCTGCCGCTCTCGATCGGAGAAAAGGGCGACCTCATCGAATGGTACCGTGACGAGGAGTGGACGGAGCCCGAGCATCGCCACGCATCGCACCTGTACGCTCTGCATCCCGCATCGCAGATCACGCCCGACGAAACCCCCGAGCTTGCCGACGCCTGCCGTAAGACCCTCGAATTCCGTGGGGACGGCGGCACGGGCTGGAGCCTTGGCTGGAAGATCAATTTCTGGGCACGCCTCTGGGACGGCAACCACGCAGAGCTCCTGATCCGCAATCAGCTCCGCCCCGTCTTATCAAACGTCACGGGCACCCGCTTTGCGGGCGGCACCTACCCGAACCTCTTCGACGCCCACCCGCCCTTCCAGACCGACGGCAACTACGGCGCCACATCAGGCATCACCGAAATGCTTCTGCAGTCGCGTAAGGGCAAGATCTTCCTTCTGCCCGCCCTGCCCGATAAATGGCAAAACGGTAGCGTCAAGGGCCTTCGCGCCAAGGGAAACCTCACCGTCTCCATCACCTGGAAAAACGGCGAGCTCGCCGACTACAAGATCGACGGCAACACCGAGAATCTTGAGATTTACTGCAAGGGAAAACGCATTCAGTAATGAAAAACGGCATAGCTTTTTGCTATGCCGTTTTTACGTAATCGGAAAATCGTCCTCTACTGCTAAATTGATGATTTGTTTTTTAAGTTTTTTTGCATATTGTAATGCGGTGTAGGCGCCGCCTTGCTCTTTCTCCACAAAGCATATCAAAAGATCGCATTGCTCCACCATCCATCTGTTTCGTTTTGTAATTGCGCCCTTCGGATGCGCTCTTTCTGCCGGTTCGGGTATCCATATAGAATCGTAATATGCTTCGTAGTATTCGATATCCTTTTGCTTATACGGCAAAACAAGCGTCATTCCGATCCTTTCCTTGCCAAATGCCTTTTGCGCTCTTTTTATGATCGAAGCGACGAATTGGTCAAATTCACCGTTGCGTCCAATATAAAGCTCTAAAAAAGTGTTTTCCTTGATCAATGCGGAAAGGATCTGATACAATTTCGCCTCCACCAATTGATGCGCTACCAGATCTCTGTGACCGAATAATGCTATTTTATAAATGTCCAATTCTTTCCCCTTATTTCCTAAAAGTTGATTTTGTAGGTTAACTTCCTACCAATTCTATATTATATCATCTGTAAACCAATATTTCAATATATTTAAAGCCTTAAAACCAATATTTTGGAAAGGGTTATGGGTTAAAATATTATATATTGGTTACGAGGTGATAGAATTGGAACAAAAGGATTTTGCACTGAGACTCGCACGCCTGCGTGAAAAGAAGGGCGTCTCAGCCCGTGATATGAGTCTGTCGATCGGGCAGAACCCGGGTTATATCAACAATATCGAAACGGGAAAATCCAAGCCCTCGCTTGACGGTATTTATTATATTTGTGAGTATCTGGGGATCACCCCCTCTGAGTTTTTCGATCCGCATTCCGCAAATCCCTCAAAGCTGAACGCAATTGTGTCTGATATGAAAAAGCTAAACGACCGACAGCTTGATACGATAGCGGATCTTGTAAAGGATCTGATCAAACAATAAAAGAAGGAGCGCTCGGCGCTCCTTCTTTTATTGTTAACATGTTCTCATCAACCGAATGAAAAACTCATTCGCGCGGCGCGTGCAGTCAAGACGGATGCGCTCGTTGTTGCCGTGGATGGATTGCCGCTCCTCTGCGGTCAGATCCATTGCAGAGAAGCGATAAACGCGGTCGGAGATCGCGCCGTAGTGACGGCTGTCCGAGCACTGCACCATCAGATAGGGCGTAATGATCGCCCCCTGCCAGGTCGCGGCGATCGCATCCGTTACCTTGCGGTAGCCCTCGGTGTCGGTCACGGAAATGCGGCTCGGCTCCATACTGTGAAGCACGCGGAGCTTCACGTCCTTGTTCCCGACCGTCCTTTCAAGACGGGAAAGGGCAGATGCCACCGTGTCAGCTGGGCAGAGACGGATATTCGATACCATCGTTGCCTCCGGCGGAATGACGTTTGTGGCGTCGCTCCCCTTCATCTGCGTAAAAGCGACCGTCGTGCGCATCAGCGCGTTCAGCTCACCGCCCATTTTTTTGCAGAGCAGATCAAGCACGGGATAAAAGAGCCAGAGATTGGCGAAGATCATACGGTAAAGAAAGCTCGAATGCCGCACGAGCGTATTGAACATCTCGGAAACGGGCGGCGTCAGATGCGTCGGAAAGGGATGCGACTCCACCCTGACCGCGGCGGCAGACAGAACGCCGACGGGCGTGTGCGGCTTCGGTGCGGAGGCGTGACCGCCGTTTGACTTTACCGAATACTCCACGTCCATCATCCCCTTTTCCGCAATGCCGATCATCGCGGACGGGCGCCCCACCCCCGGGAATACGTTTTCAACCACGGCACCGCCCTCGTCCAGCACGAATGCGGGCGTGATACCGCGTTCCTTGAAATAGTTGACGATGTGAAGTGCGCCCTCGCCGTTGACCTCCTCGCCACCCGAGAAGGCAAGGTAAATATCGTGCTTCGGCACGAAGCCCTCGCCGATCAGATGGTTGGCAGAAAAGAGGATACCGCTGAAGGTCACCTTCGTATCAAGCGACCCGCGCCCCCATAAAACGCCGTCCGCGATCTCACCGCAAAAGGGCGGCTTCTCCCATTTTTCCGCATCCGCGGGCACGACGTCGTAGTGCGCCATCAGCACCGCAGGCTCGCCGTCGTCTTTGCCCCTCCAACGGAAGAGAAGCGCACGGTCGGGCAAGCGCGTCAGCTCACAGACCTCAAACACGCGCGGATAAAGCGTTGGCAAGAGACCGTAGAGTCGCTCAAATTCCGCCGCATCCTCATCGCGCGGATCACGGCGTGATACCGTGCGGCAACGCACGAGCTGTGCCAATGCATCGACTGCCGCATCCGCATCGAATGCGATCGGCTCTGCCGTCGGTACAGGGGCATTCTTCGGACGGAAAAGAAGCGTGCGGACCAGAATGACCGCAATGAGAAAAAGCAGCGCGGCACCCACCGCGATCAGTGCATAGACCATCTGTTTCTCCTTGATTTGACGTAAATTTTACTGAATCACGATAACATTATAGAATGATTTTGCCCAAAAGTCAACTAAAAAGCAGCATTTCTTTTGGAAAAGGGCGTTTCCTCCTTCTTTTGTAAAAAGGGGGGGGGG